>JAHEZO010000294.1 GCA_023250995.1 Flavobacteriales bacterium
ATAAGGTATAGGGTATGTTGTTTTAGAAGTGTTTAGTTTTTTACTGGCTTTAATTTGAAACTCGGTTCCTGGAAATTAAAATTTTAAAAATTTTATGGATTTTCTTACTTGCCTGATAATTATTCCGATTTTAACGGTGTTTGCAATTTTGTTTTGTAAAAACAACAAGCAGGTTCGGTTGGTTTCTGCTATTGGAATGACTTTCCAGTTAATCCAATCCATTCACTTAGTCATTAGATATCTATTTGAACGAAGGCTTGGTAATACTGCTGAAGTTTTGTTTCAGAAGGATTACTTGTGGTTTGAAAGTTTAAATATTCATTACTCCATCGGTGTGGATGGTGTTGCTGTGGCAATGATTCTACTGACAGGAATTGTAATTTTTTGCGGAATTTTTGCCTCCTGGAATGTTCAATACCTGTCGAGGGAATTTTTTATTTCTCTTATACTTTTATCCACCGGAGTTTTTGGATTTTTCATATCGCTTGATTTATTTACAATGTTTTTGTTTTATGAAATTGCAGTGATACCCATGTACCTTCTCATTGGAATATGGGGAAGCGGGCCCAAAGAATATTCCGCCATGAAGCTAACCCTGATGTTAATGGGCGGATCAGCACTTTTACTGGTGGGCATCCTGGGAATTTATTTTAATTCTGCTGCCGGGGGTGGAAGTTTAACTTTCAACATCCTCGAAATTTCTAAAACCCATATCCCTCTTTCGTCACAATATTTATTTTTTCCTCTCACTTTCATCGGTTTTGGAGTGCTTGGTGCTTTGTTTCCTTTTCATACATGGTCGCCTGACGGGCACGCATCAGCCCCTACGGCCGTGTCCATGCTCCATGCGGGTGTGCTCATGAAACTCGGAGGCTATGGCTGTTACAAAATTGCAATTTTCCTTCTTCCTGATGCGGCAAGGGAACTCGGATGGATTTTTATTGTTCTCACCGGCATCAGCGTTATTTACGGTGCTTTTGGAGCAGTGGTAAAAAAAGATTTGAAATATATTAATGCATATTCTTCGGTGAGTCATTGCGGATTGGTTTTGTTCGGCTTGCTCATGTTGAACAAAACTGCCATGACAGGGGCAATTCTGCAAATGGTTTCCCATGGATTAATGTGTGCATTATTTTTTGGTTTGATTGGGATGATTTATGGAAGAACCCATACAAGAATGATTGATGAAATGGGGGGCGTAATGAAGGTCTTGCCATTTCTTTCGGTTGCTTATGTTATTTGCGGTCTTGCATCTTTGGGATTACCAGGCTTGAGTGGATTTGTGGCCGAGATGAGCATTCTTGTTGGTGCTTTTCAGCATCCCGACTTTTTTCATCGTGTTGCAACAATAATTGCCTGCGCTTCTATTGTGGTTACTGCAGTTTACATTTTGCGCGCGGTGGGAATTATGTTGCTTGGTCCAATAATTAACAAGGAGTATTTGGGATTGAAAGATGCTACATGGGAAGAGCGGTTAACAATAATCACTTTTATTATTGCCATAGCAGGAGTGGGTATTGCCCCACTATGGCTATCCGATATGATTGGAAGTAGCCTCCAAATTGTAATTGACAGGTTTTGAAACTGAGTATGAATTTGAATGATTTCATTATCATGCGCCACGAATTGCTGCTCACCACAGTAATTATTATCTTGCTTATAGCTGAGGTTTTTTCAATTTTTGAGAAAGGGGAGAAATCTATTTCAGAATTTTCATTCGGAATTGAAATGTTTGCAATTCTCCTTTTCCTTATCATAACATTGGTTGGTTTTGTGCCATCCGGCAGGGGAATGTTATTTGGTGGTATGTATCAAACGGACGAGATAAGAATCCTGATGAAAAATATTTTAAACATAGGCACCTTAATTATATTATTCCAATCTGTTTCTTATCTCAGGAAAAATGAAAATAAAGAAAAATCAACCGAGTTTATTTTGCTCCTGTTTTCTACTCTTCTGGGTATGAATTTTATGGTTTCCTCCGGTGATTTCCTGATGTTTTATCTCGGTCTGGAACTCGCCACTCTTCCTCTGGCAGCCCTGGCGGCTTTTGATAAATTTAAAAATAAATTCTCTGAGGCAGGAATTAAATTTATCCTGCTGGCAGCACTTTCTTCAGGAGTAACCTTGTATGGAATTTCAATGATTTATGGAACCAATGGTTCAATTTATTTTTCAGATGTGTCTCTTACTTTCAGTGATGAAGGGTTGCAGATTCTTGCTTTTATTTTTTTTATTTCCGGCCTGGCATTTAAAATTTCGCTTGTTCCGTTTCATTTTTGGGCTGCCGATGTTTATGAGGGGGCTCCGGTAAACATAACTTCATATTTATCCGTTATTTCAAAAGGTGCAGCCGTATTTATTTTTATTATTCTTCTGTACCATGTTTTCCCTGTTATTTCTAAGGAATGGACCTATCTTTTATATGCACTTTCCATTCTCACCATGACCATTGGTAATTTATTTGCCATACGTCAGCAGAATTTAAAACGATTCCTTGCTTTTTCCTCAATTGCACAAGCGGGGTTTATTTTGCTGGGTGTAATAGGAGAACCCCAGCTAGGACTTGCATCCGTTATTTATTTTGTTTTGATTTATGTTTTTTCAAACCTTGGTGCATTTGGGGTTGTTTCGGCAATTTCAAATTTTTCGGGAAAAGAGAACATGAATGATTATAATGGACTATACCAGACTAACCCCAAATTAAGTCTTGTTCTGATGCTGTCACTTTTTTCGTTGGCCGGTATTCCTCCGGTTGCAGGATTTTTTGGTAAATTTTTTCTTTTTACTGCGGCTGCCCAAAAAGGATTTTACGGTCTGGTAATAATTGCTACTCTGAATGCAACCATTTCTCTTTATTATTATCTGCTGGTAATTAAGGCAATGTTTATTAATAAAAACGAACAACCGGTTGAATATTTTAGGAATGATTTTTTTACCCGGACCGGATTATTGATTTGTGTTCTTGGGATGATAATCATCGGATTTGCAAGTTTTATTTTTGATGGAATTTTTTCAATGAGTTGATTTTGTAAAATTTTTTTCAATGAAAATTTCCGGAAAACATTTGGTGGAAGACATTAACGGAGTTCGCTGTTCCATTGTGGATAAGCAGGCAACAGAGGAAAGAGCTAAGTTTTTGAATGCCGTTTTGGAATTTAATGGATTTACCGTTATGATCCAAAAAAACCTCCCTCTTCCTGCTAAAACTCAAAAACCCGTTTCTGAATCTGATTCTCCTACTGTGCCAATCATTGATTCGTTTAAGGTTGGTGTAACCGATATTTCATTTAATGTTTCTGTAATGGTGTTTAGCCGTAAATTAA
>JAHEZO010000150.1 GCA_023250995.1 Flavobacteriales bacterium
ATTTCACTCAAAGAAAATTTGCCCCCGGGAAAAGAATTAAAAGATTTTTCTGAAAATAATTTTTCTTTAATGGATTCCTCGGTTACTCTTCTTGAAAAAGGGACCAGCACCATGGAAGAGATAGGAGCAATTTATAATTTTTGCAAAGAGAATAAAATCCAAAAAGCAGTTATTGTTTCAAGCAAATTTCACACCAGGAGGGTGAGAAATGTTTGCAATAAAATTTTTAAAGATGAGAAAATAAAATTTTTAATTTCAGGAGCGCCAAGTTCTATTTATTCTGAGTCAGAATGGTGGAAAAGTGAAGAGGGATTGATCATGGTTAATAATGAGTATGTGAAGTTGATTTACTATTTTTTGAAATTTTAAGAAGGGCCAGCATATTTGCCCTGGCAATATCACCCATATTGTTACAATTCAAAAATTTTTCATCCCCATGATGTTTTGAGAGTTCATTTTTCAGTTGGAATACTTTTTCTCTGGTTGAGATTTCATCTTTTCTCATGCAATCAAGCAAATCTTTTACCTTGTACTTTTCAGTCCTCAACCTCCTTGCAATAAGTGATCTTTCTTCCAGTTGGTATTGTTTAAAAGTTTCAGGGGTCATCAGGTCAATGCACATTTGAACAAAGGCATTATTTTCTTTAAAAAACTGGGGCAGATAAAAGGATTTATTTCCTTCATAGGATTGCTGGTCGAAATCAATGGCCCTTATGCGGTATTGCTCTTCTTCAAAGTCGGGTGTAATATCAATAACATAATTATATGACCTCATATCACCCAGCAAACGGACAAAACACCTTTCATTAAATTTTACAAATTCTTTGGCAATCCGGACTTTATTTGTTTGGGGCCTGTTTAAATGCTCATTGATAAAAACATCTCCCGGAATTCCGGCAATGTGTTCCTCAATGAGGGTATTTTCATCCACAAGATAATTTATTCTGTTTGGGGAAAGCAGGTCCTCCAATTCCAAACCATAAATGCGGGAGGCATCGGCCTTTTTAACATAAAAATGATCAAAGTTATCGTTCAACTGATTTACGATACGAATCTTAAAGGGATTGGAATTTCCGAAGGTGCAATAATCAATTCTTTCCACCTGCAAATGTTCCATTACAGAAATATCCCCTTCCGTTTTCAGGAGAGAGTAAATGGAGGTAAGGCCCTTGCTGAGTATTGAGGTGGTTTCCGAATCATACATCACGCTTTCCCATAACGTATCTTTTCCCTTTTTATCAATGATCGGAAAAGAATGATTGTAATGCATTAAATCATTGTAAGAAACGGGCAGGTTTGTAACGCGGTTGTAGAGAAGTAAATAATTTTTTAATTTTTCCTTTACAGGAAAATGAATTTTTTTATCCATAAAAAATCAGTTCTGAATTTCAGCAGGAAGTTTTAATTCTCCTTTTTTCATTTCCCTGTATTTAATGGATAAATAAGAAAGCAATTTGCTAAAAGTTTTCATGGCCGAAGTTGTTTCGGGACTAACAGGTTTTTTACGCAATTGAAGTAAAAATAGCCCATATAAACCAACCAGGCAGGATTCTACATCATGGTTAATTGAACCATTTGATTTCTGATTCAACTCCCTGATGTTGGGCAAGGCAGCATTATGAAGATCAATGTAATTTTTATCCTGATAAATGTTGATAAGAGAGTTATGCAGGAAAGTCAATTCATAAATAACATAATTCAATTCGCCAAGGTGGCCTTTAACGAGAATATTTTCATTTTTCATTGAGGAGATGAGCCCTTCATACCAAATTTTAATTTTTTCTTTTTCCTGTTCCTTTGCGGCAAACTTGCTTATGACATTCTTTTCAATAATGTTAATATCAAAATTGCAGGACCGTATAATGTCCTCAATTTGCCACATATATAAAATATACTCTGCAATGTTGCCCTCTTTTTTTTGTTTTGAAATAAACATAAAAAAAAATTTGATAACTACAGGATTATAAATTTTTTCTAAAAAAAATTATTCATTAACTTTTTGTTCTTTTAAATTATTCGTGTATTCATCATTTAAACCTTTAATAATTTCCTGGGTAATATCAAAGCTGGGATGAGCCAAAAGGACGTTCCCCATTCCATTATAGCCAAAAACATAGGAATAATTTTTTGTAAAATTTATTTTTTCAAGGTACCCAACTACAGTTTTCTGGATCAATTTATTTTTTTCCATTTCTACATCAGCCATTTTTGAGCCTAAGTCCCTTTCAAGTTTCATCAGCTTTTGTTCTTTTTCCGCAAGGGCCATTTGAATTGATTCCCCTTCCTGCTGAGACATAGTGGTTGCTTTTTCCTGAAAATCCTGAACTTCCTTTTCGAATTTTTTTAACTCAGAATTATAACTGCTTTCGGCCTTTAGCTTTTGATCGGCCAATTCCTCTTTTATTTTTTTTACCAGAAAATATTTTTCAAACAATGAATCCGTATTTATAAAAGCTGAAAATTTTAAAACTGTATCATTTATTGGTAAGGACGAATTTTTTGTACCAAAGGTTGGTTCAACGGCAATATTTTCTATATTTTTTTTTAATGATATATACAAATAGAATAAGATACAAACTAATATTATTAAAATGATGTTTGCTCCAACCAATATATTTTTCATAAAAACAAATTTTTTATTATCCCTAATTTTTTTCTTTTTTTATTAATTTAATCAATCTTTCAGGGTAATTTGAAATTACTCCATCTACACCTGCTTCAATCATTTTTTTCATTTTTTTCTCCTCGTTTACGGTCCAGACAAAAATTTTTCGGTTTTGCAAATGCAATTTATTTATTTTTTTTTCGGTTGCAAAGTGAAAGTTTGGGTTTATTGCTTTAATGTAACTTGGAATTTTTTTAGGAAATAAGCCACCTATAACGAGTAAATGAAGATTTAATGAGGAGTCCAGTTTATTCAATTGGCCAAGAATTCCGGGGTCGAAAGATTGGATAATACATTGGCTTAAGGAATTATTATTAATTAATAGGTCTAATAATTTTTTTTCTATCCCCGGATATTTTTGTGATGTGCCTTTAACTTCAATTAGGATTTTACATAAACGGGGAAATCCCTCTTTGGTTTTTGAAGTTGAAACCAACTTTGTCAATTCAAGAACCTCACCGAGCGTAGGAACCACTACTCCTTTAAACTCCTCGTTAAACCAGCTTCCGGCATCCAGCCCTTTTATTTCAGCCAAAGTTAATTCCCTGATTTTTCCTTTTCCATTGGTAGTCCGGTTAACTGTTTCATCGTGCATTACAATCAGTTCCCCGTCTTTTGACAAATGAATGTCAAGCTCAATAAAATCTGCTCCCATTTCAATTGCCTTACGAAACGAAACAAGGGTATTTTCAGGTGCATTTCCTGATGATCCTCGATGTGCAATTACCAATGGTTGTCCGTAAAGCATTAAGCAAAATAAAAGAGTAATTAAAAAAGAGATAACTTTCTTCAATTCAAATCAGGGGAAGGAACATCTGAAACAATAACGAAAACCTCTTCATTTTCTTTTTTCATAAGATATTTTTCGCGGGCAAATTTTTCTAATTTTTCCGGCTTGGTCATTAAATCCTCATAATCTGCTTTTGTTTTCGCAACTTCCTCCTTAAAGTATTCCTTATCATCTTTTAGTTTTTGCAGCTCAACTCTAAGTTTGAGCTGAGAAACAATATCATGCTGGTCGAAAAAAAGCATCCAGGTAAAAAATGCCAGGGAAGTAATGAAATAGCGGTTTCTAAAAAATGGCCGGTTGAAAAATTTAATTATTTTTTTTACTCTTTTCATATTTCAAAAGCGAATTTAAGAATCGCAAGTACAATATGGTTAAGCATAATTCGAAATTATTAACAAGAGTTTCAACAAAAAGGAAGTTAGGTAATTCTATTATTGGAATTGAAGTAAAGTGGAATGGGGATTACGTGGAAAAATAAATTACCGAATCAATGTGATATACCCTTTTCTGGATTCAGTTGTTCCACCGAAATATTCAACCGAAACAACATAAACATAAGTTTCTGAATTCTGGGGAAGGTTTTTGTAATTTCCATCCCATCCTGATTTAAGATCCTGGGTTTCAAAAATTATTTGGCCCCAACGGTTGAAAATTTTAAAGGTGGTGAGGTTTTTAATTCCCCAGCCCCTTACAAAAACCGAATCGTTAATGCCATCACCATTCGGAGTAAAAGCGGTGGGAACATCAAATTTATGCTCATTTAGAATTATTATTTCAACCGTATCTTTGTCCGTGAGACATTCATTTTCGTCTTTTACTGTAACAATAAATTTTGTTGAAAGGGAGGGCTGTGCCACCGGATTTTGGCAATCACCGCAACTCAGGCTGTCGGATGGTGACCAATTAATAAATGAAGCAAATTGAGTGGTGGTATAGAGCGTAACTTCCTGGCCTACTATAATTGAGGTATCGGGAATAGTGCTAACCTGAGGTGCTATAATTTTGCACTCGGCCGAATCGCAACTGAAATAAACTTTTACAGGTTTTGTGATAGTATCTTTACAACCGGTAAAATTATTTGTTATGGCAAGGCTAACCAGATAAACCCCTTCAGTTTTAAATGTATGCGGGAGGGGATTTGGGGTATTTTCTAAAGGAGATCCGTCACCAAAATTCCATTTGTATGAATCCGCCCCCAGGGAATTGTTTGAAAATGTATTCGGAACAGATCTGCAGACAACCGTATCCACTGAAAAACCGGCAAGAACCTGATGAATAAAAATTGTATCCACTGCAATTTGCTGACAGGCCCCCCCTGCAAAACTGTAAATTAATTTTGGAAACAAATAACCAACCTGTTTATACGAATAAGTAACGGTATCATTTGTTCCTGGAGCCCCTGACCCATCTCCAAAATCCCATGAATACTCCCCTACATTATTTGCATTAATCATGGCATAAGAAACAACATCTCCAACACAAACAGTATCCGGAAATACATCAATTTGGGCAGTTGGTCCAACAACAATAATGTAATTTGGTTTAATGATTGTATCAATGCATCCATAAGTGGTTTGAACAATTAATTGCACATCAAAAGTATCAGGGGAAGTATAGGCATGGCCTACTGTATCCCCTTGAAGAATTGAAATAGTTCCATCACCAAATGCCCAGGACAAAGTATCAAGATAATCTGTAATGCTTTTATTATAAAACAAAATTTGGGGTGGATCCGGAGGATTATAACAAGGAGAAAAAGTGGTGCTGCTGGCAAAATCGGCCACGGGCAAGGCCTGAACATGAACAAAATTATTTTTTGTTACCGAAGAATCGCATCCTCTTAAGGTGTCGGTTGCCAAAACTGTAACAGAAATTAGCCCGGTATCATTGAAAATTATTGAGGGATTGATTTGGTTTGATGATTGCCCGTTGCTAAAATTCCATTGATAAATTACATTTAAAATATTGCTGTTGGGATATGTGGTAGCATTATTAAAATTTACCTGGCTGCCAAAACAGATTGTTGCATCTGAAACAGTCCAATCCGGAAAAGGTTGAATTGGGAAAACATAATTCACTTTGGTGAGAGTATCTTTGCAACCAAGAGTATCAGTTACAACCAATGTTACTGTTTTTCCTCCGGGTGAAGAATACCCGTAGGATGGATTTTGAACTGAATCGATTCCTCCGTCACCAAAGGACCAGTTCCAGCCTATTATTGTTGTATCGGCCTTTGAGGAATCAGAAAAATCAACAAAAAAAGGAACACAATTTGTTAATGTGTCAGCAGAAAAATAGGAAAATGGCTTATATCCGGTAATAGTTTTCCAGGCGGTGTCTTTACACCCATTAATATCAGTTACTATAAGTTGAATTATAATATCGCCCCTTTTATCAAAAATATGAGTTACATCCGGCCCAGCGGTTATTGTATCATAAGTTCCATTTGAAAAGATGGCCGAATCTCCAAAATTCCACTGGAAAGAATTTTCTTCATCCTGTGATTGATTTCCATTGGCCAAAACCAGAAAAGGCTTGCATCCAATATTTGTATCGGTAGTGAATACAGCTTTAATATTCCTTACTTTAATGTCGATTGTCTTAGCCATTTTACAACCGGTGGTGTCATTAAAAGTTGAGTCGGTGATGGTATAATCACCTGAATTATTAAAGGTGTGAGTAGGGTTCATGTTAATTGAATCGGGAGGACTTCCATCCCCAAAATCCCAGTGCCACCTTTGAATGGCGAGGGAATCCTGCAATGAAAAATGATAGGTAAATGGAGTATCGCAATTAAAGGTGCTTGCAAGTGAAATGTATGGCCCGTTAATGTAAATAAAACTATCAAGGAGTAAGGAGTCATAACAGCCATTATATCCAACTCTGAGTTTAATGTATTTATACCCTGTATCAACAGGGTTGAAAGTTGGATTTTGAACCGCAGAGAATTCAGTTCCAGGAAATGGTGGATCCGGAATCCCATTGGTGTCATACCCCCCAACAATCCAATGCCACTCGTCAACCAGCAGAGAATTAAAGCTCAAATCAGAAAATGTAAAAAAAGTGTCGGCACAGATAGTATCCATATCAACCGAAAAATTTGGAATTTGCGGTGAACCGGCTTGTATAAAACCTTGTTTAACTATTGTGTCTTTGCATCCGGAAACAGAAGTTGTAATTAAAGTTACGTTAAAATCTCCCGCACCCGAATATGTATGGGTAGGATTTTGCAAAGAAGAATTCGGTGTACCATCCCCAAATATCCATTTGTAAGATGCTATGGAATCAGGGGGAATGGTGGTGTTGGCAAAGTTGATTATTAGAGGAATGCAACCCTTGGTAATGTTGGCTGAAAAATCGGGTTTTAAAATAAATATTTTAACATCTCCGGGTTTTATCAGGGTATCTTTGCAACCAAGCGGACTGGTTACAATGAGGGTATCATTAAATATCCCTTCCTGCAAATAAACTGCCGTGGGGTTTTTTATAAAAGAGGTGTCGCCATTGCCAAGTAACCATTCCCAGGAAACTGCATTAAACGATGAATTAATATATTGAACGGACCAGGGAACATCACAGGCAAATGAAGTATTTACTGAAAATGCTGCATTTGTCAACTCAACATTTATGGAATCTGTAATGGTATCGGAACAAACTCCCTGTGGTCCAAAAGCAATTAAAGTAACAAGAAAATTTCCCGGATTTAAATACTTGTAGGATGGGGAGGGCACGGATGAAATTCCAATCCCATCACCAAAATTCCAATCAAAAAATAAGGCATTTTGTGAAGAACTTGAAAAAATTACATTTTGTCCGGGACAAACAGTATCCTTGCCCATTGTAAAACTTGCGGTAACTTCCTTGATAATAATTCCAACATTGGGGTCCATTGTATCCTTGCATCCATTTTGATCGGTTACAATTAGTTTAACATCGAAAAAGCCCGAATCCATATAGGTATGGGTGGGATTAATTTCGGTTGAGTTTGAACTATCTCCAAAAAACCAATTATAACTAAGATTTCCGCTTCCGGTGGAAGAGTTAGAAAAACTTACGGTAAAAGGAGTATCGCAGGCTACCGTTGGGCCGTTCATTGAGAAACCGGCAATTGGCTGAGCAGTTGTGGTTACATAATTAGGGAAACTTTTAAAACTCTGGCAACCGTTAGAATCAGTAATTTGTAAAACTACAGTATACGTATTTAAGGTAGTATAGAGGTGCGAAGGATTTTTCAAATTGCTGAAAGCACCATCCCCAAAATCCCAGCTCCAGGAGGCAATACCAGTATTCGAAGGAACGGATAAATCAAAAAAACTTACTGTTAAAGGAATACATCCGGCAGAATCACCGGATGAAAAATTTGCAGAGGGGCTGGCAAAAACCTTTATAAAATCAGTCTTAACTAAAGTATCAAACGTTGTCCCGTTCCCCACAATTAAAGTAACATCATAGGTTCCGGGAATGGAGTAGGAAATAAAAGGGTTTTGAAAAACAGATTGTCCATTGCTCTCAAAAATCCATTTCCAGGAAGTAATTGTCCCGGTTGGAGTTGACTGGTCGGTAAATTGGATTCCTGTTAAAGGGGAACAACCCGAATTTTTGTTTGAAGTGAATTTGGCAGTTAACTGAGCTTCGAGAGAAAATGAGAGCAAAAAAAAGAAAAATGAAAATAATTGGTTTGGGGAGGAAAAATAGGAAAATAACCTGCAACAAAAATTCATTTTTTTTACTTAAAAGATTTTTTCTCGACCTGCCAAAGATAGGAATTAGTTTTGGGGCAAAAAAAATGCCCTCCACAAATTTGCGGAAGGCATTTTTAAATTTACAATCTCATTTATTATTTCCTGAGTTTAAAAGTTTTAGTTTTATTTCCAACAGTAACCGTTCCTTCATTATCACAGGTTCCGTCCCCAAAATCGACTGTGCGAAGTTTTAATCCCTCGGGTTGAATTTCAATAATTCCTTTTGTAATTTCAGCAATCCAATTACAAGCCTGTAACTGCAATGCAGTAGTGATTGTAACAGTAAAATTTCTTCCCTCCCTATTAATTCCAGTTGCACTTCCCGTAATCGAATAAACATCATCAAAAATATTAAAAGGAGTTGCATCTCCGCTCGTGCGGGTTCTGGTCCGGGTTGATTCCCAGCTAACCGTTTTGCCATCCGGGTCGGTTATTTTTGCTCCGGTAACCACTACATCCCAAACATTGGTTGCCGAATGGGTAACCTTTCTTACTCCTTCCACATGATGATCATTTACATAATAATTGTCAAGAGTATGGGTGATTACAGTACCAACTTCCCAAAATTTGGCCGAAAGAGAAATAATAATTTTTCCTTTACGGGTTCGTCCGTCATTTCCTGTGCATCCGGTGCCAAAATCAATAATTATTGTTCTGGGGAATGGAGCCAATTTTATGGCAGAATCAGTTTTGGTAGTATCGTATTTAACACTGTTAACATAAAGAATAACACCATTTGCATCTTTGTGGGTAACCGTGGCACAGGAAGCGCCAAAAGAATATTCGGGAGCAGGAGCAGTTTTGCTTTTTACCCCTTCCTCCTTCACCGCAACCTCACTGGCCGATTTATCCACATCGTCAAATGAACTTTCGGCTAATGAATTGTCCTCATCCGTGGTAGTTTCGCGGTTTAACCTTGCTTTTTTACAAGAGGCCGTTGTAAAAATAATTCCTCCCAAAAGAAGGAAAGCCATCATAATATTAATAGTTGACTTTTTCATGGTACATGGTTTTAGTTAATATTGTTTTTGTTTTAGTAATAGACCTGACGAAAATTAAAAGGTTTAATTCGGGTTGCAAATTAACAAAAAAAAATATCAATTATGAATTACAAACAGTTGTTGAAAAAATTTTGAAAGTTTTTATTAAAATTTGTATCACTATTCATTTTTTATTAAATTTGTGCGGAAAATTTTATATGGTCACAAAAAAATTCATACTTTTTATTTGCATTTTATTTGCATTTACTATGCCCCTTTTTGCA
>JAHEZO010000151.1 GCA_023250995.1 Flavobacteriales bacterium
TGGAATATTTTGTTTATCACGATAGTATTGCCAACCATGCCTATAGCCCGGAAAAAGATAAAATAAAAATTTTATTTAAGGATGGTACAGTAAAGGATATAGTAGAGGCCTCTGACCAGTCGAATATTTTTTCTATTTCAAAGCCGGTGATAAAATATTATTTGTGCTATCCAAAATAATAATTTTTCGGCATATTTATTAGTTAAGAGTTTATTGGTTGAAAGTGTAAAAGTTTAAAGTTTTAGGGAGCTTAATGACGACAGTTTTCCATTGACAATGACACGGTGGACTTTAATCCTGGGAGTTTATATTTTGACATCCTGCAAGACGACACAGCCGACAATGACATTTAACACTGTTAAGATCGGACAGGGCATAAATAAAATTTCACTTAAACCCTTTGACAACTTCTTCCTACAGTGGGTTAACCAAAGACGATTTCCCAAAATTGACATTAATACTCACGAACTTTATAGTGACAGCCTTTTTACTTACTTCGGAAAGTATACCATTGGATTTTTTAAATCCACACCGACATTTTTCAAAGTTTATACCGACACTCTTTCAGCACAATTTCCAAACTACAATGACTTCTACGGACAAGAATTGGAGAATTTTTTATGGAAGGAAGTAATTCCAAAGGAAGACCGTGATTTATTCAACGACAACATTAACATAAAGCAAGGACAGGCAAAAGCCAATTGTCCGGTTCGTAAAAACAGGACAAAATTTAATTATTCACTTGCAGAAAAAAAAGTAATCCTGACAATGACTTGGGACATTGAATGCAGTGAATTAGCAAAGCTGAAAGAAAAAAAATATAAAGCGACTTACAACTTGACAACAAAACAATTTGAAAAATAAATTAATTGGAAAGTGGACAGACACAAAGGAAAAATTAACGCCAACATGGGGTTTGAGTAATGGCGGGTTAAAGGTTAGGGTTTCAGAGAACTTATTTTTTCCTAAAAATCGGAATTTCAGAGTTGAAAATTTTTACCGGGAAGAACTCATACCCCCATATACTTATCCACTCATAAACTTTTGAACCCTCCGGGCCAAAATTCCATTATAGGCAAGGTGTTCTTCCCCCATCAACAGGAAAGTTTATTCCATTAATGTAAGCCGCTGCCGGAGACGAAAGGAAAGCCACAGCATTTGCAATTTCACCGGGCTCGGCAAACCTTCCGGCCGGAATTTCATTGAGCCACTCCTTTTCTTCATCACTAAATGTAACCGCGGCCTTTTTTGCTCTTATTTCCATTAATGATTTCAGGCGTTGAGTTTTGGTTGCCCCGGGCAAAACATTGTTTACGGTTATCCCAAAAGGCCCTAATTCCCGAGCAAGGGTTTTTCCCCAGCTTGCAACTGCTCCACGAATTGTGTTGGAAACGCCAAGTCCTGCAATAGGGGTTTTAACAGAGGTTGAAATAATGTTTATTATTCGGCCATATTCCGTTTTTTTCATCCCCTCCAAAACTGATTGAACCAAAATCTGATTACAGATAAGGTGGGTTGAAAAGGCCTGAATGTACTCACTCGGTTCAGCTCCAAATGCAGGCCCGCCCGCAGGCCCACCGGTATTGTTTATTAAAATATTTACCGGAGGATTTTTTTTCAGAAATAAAAAAACTTTCAGTTTCAATTCCTCCGGATGACTAAAATCAACTGCGATAAAGTTATGTATTTGTCCCAGGGATGTATCCAGTTCTGCCAGTGTGGTTTTTAAAGCAATCTCATTCCTCGACACAAGGGTTATATCCGCCCCGTTAAGTGCAAGTTCAATGGCAATTGCTTTTCCAATGCCCTGAGTGCTTCCGCAAACCATAGCGGATTTTCCTTTTAGCGAAAGATTCATAAAATTAAGTTTTTGTAATTATGCCAAAAATATGAAAAGCGTTAGTAATAAATTATTTTAAAGAAAAGAAATGGTTTTAATTTATTTTTGGAATTTCAAATGATTTTCAAATTCCATTCGACAACGAAAACTTATGAAATCAATTCAACTTATTAATTACGGCCAAGCCGAATCAGCTTTTGAGTTAAGAGAAGTCCCTGTTCCCAAACCCGCAGCAGGAGAAGTGTTGGTTAAGGTAGCCGGTTTTGGTTTAAACTATGCCGATGTTATGTCCCGCAATGGCTTATACCGTGATGCACCCCCCATTCCCTGTGTTTTGGGTTATGAGGCCGTGGGAACTGTTTCCGAAATTGGTGCCGGAGTTACAAATGTTTCACCGGGCCAGCATGTTCTTGCTTTCACCCGGTTCGGTGCCTATGCTGAATATGTTATTACCCAGTCAAAAGCCGTTGTTCCGGTTCCCGACCAAATGGATAATGGTGTTGCCTGTGCACTTGCCACTCAATATTGCACCGCTTATTATGCGGGTTGCGAAATGGTTAACCTTCAAAAAGGAGATCATGTGTTAATTCATGCAGCGGCAGGAGGAGTTGGAATTGGCCTTGTGCAGCTGGCCAAACTGAAGGGATGCGTAATTTATGGAACGGCAGGAAATAACGAAAAAATAAATTTTTTAAAATCCATTGGTGTTGATCACCCGATTAATTATAATACAAGCGATTTTTCAGAAGAAATAAAAAAAATAAGAGGAGAAAAAGGTCTTGATGTGGTATTTGATTCCATTGGAGGCTCTG
Source organism: Flavobacteriales bacterium (assembly GCA_023250995.1). GTDB lineage: Bacteria > Bacteroidota > Bacteroidia > Flavobacteriales_H > JAHEZO01 > JAHEZO01. The sequence goes on from JAHEZO010000151.1 coordinate 2,653, forward strand.
TTTTTTCAAAAAGCCGCGGGCTACTTTCCTTCGGAGGCAGAATAGTAGGTTACGGGGCTGCCGAAAGAAGCGGGAAGTCCGGTGGAGTCTTTGCCGATTTAAAATTATTATTCGGATTCGGATTTTTGAATGCCGCTTTTTTATTGATGAGTTCCCGCGGAGTTATTGGGGTAAATATGCTCCGGATTGCCGACCATAAACCTGATGTTTTACAACGATGCCTGGAAAACGTGGTTGCCCTTTTTTCAACCGGTAAAATACAACCACACGTTGGCGGCCGCTTTAATGCAAGTGAAATTACCCTTGCACACCAATTGCTTGAAAGCCGGAAATCAATCGGAAAAATCGTGGTGGAATGGTGACCAAAGGAAGGCAAGGCTTCAAAAAGTAAAGGCCTTTTTAAATTCCTCCAGCTCTTCCTTTAAAGTTTTTTGGGGAACCGAAATCAGCGTATTCATCACTTGATTTGGTTTTACTTTTACTTCTTTAAGATTAAGGTGCTGGTTAACGTAAAGAATTTCCAAATGAGGGTAAAGCTCTTTAAGGGTTTGAGAAATTTCGTTCACATTTAAAACCTTTTCAACCAGATCGAATTTAGTTGATTTAAGATTATGGGTTAATATATTGGCAAGTGCGCTGGTTACGCGTTCAATATGCACAAAGGAGCGGTACTGAGCCCCGTTGCCGTTAATAGTGATTCGCCCTTTAAAATTTGCATCAAACATAAATTTATTTATTACTGCGTCAAACCGCATGCTTTTGCTGTATCCGTAAACATTTCCGCACCTTAATATGTAGGTCCGTAATTTTGGGAAAAGCCGGTGGATATGCTCCTCTCCCCTCATCTTCGAAATTCCATAAAATGTGCGGGGATTAACCGGGGAATCCACATCAACGGTTTCGTTTCCGGCACCATAAACCGATACACTGCTTGTATAAATAAGCTTTGAAATTTTATGGGCCGAAGAGGATAAGTTTTCTTCAATGGCATAAACAAGTTCGGCTGTTCCCCAATGATTTGTTTGCTCAAACAAATGTGCATCCTGATCAGCAAAAGGGGTGGTAACTTTTGCAGCAAGGTGGTAAACCACATCGGTTCCTAATAGTGCTTTTTTCAAAGATCGGGAATCCAGTAATTCCCCTTCAATAAATTTAATTTTGTTGTTAGAAAATTTTTGCACCCCGATAAACAAATTATAATTATGCCTGCTCAAATTATCGAAAACAGTAATTTCTTTTATTTCGGGGGATTCGGCAAGTTTGTAGGCCAGTTCGGTCCCAATATAACCTGCTCCTCCCGTTATTAATATTTTCATTTTATCTTTTGTTGATATTTTTGGGTTTTATTTGATTCAAGCAGGTGAAAATACTGTTTCTTTCTGTATCTTTGCCTTTTGAAAAAAGTGGCCATTGACTTTCTGCAAAAATAAAATTCACCCTCCCGAAAAAAGCTTTTTTCTCTTCCCCCAAGGATTGTTCAGCAACCTGTTATTAACCCTTCTTATTTTTCCTGTTTTCCTTTTCCTTCTTTCAGGGTGCTTTGTGAAAAAAGAACTTGCAAAGAAAAAAATTATTCCCGACAAAAGCCCCGAGGTTGTTTTTCAGGAGCTGCAAAAGAATGAGCTTAAATTCGATTGGCTTGGTTTAAAGGGGGATGTTAAATCTATGATTGGAAATAATTCTAACTCCTTTAAGGTTAATATCCGAATAAGAAAAGACAGTTTGATCTGGATCTCAATTTCCTCTATTGTGGGAGTGGAAGGCGCAAGAGTTGAAATTACCCCCGATACCATCCGGCTAATGGATAAAATAAATTCGGTTTATTACATCAGCGATATTGATTCTCTTTCCGAAAAATTTGATGTGGATGCTGATTTTGAAACTTTGCAGTCCTTAATTGTTGGAAACAGCATTAACCTGAAGGATTCTGGAAACCTTAAAATTTCGGTTCAAAAAGGTGATTACCTCCTTAGCACTTTCAAAAAAAGGATTTTGAAAAAGCTGATCAGGAAAAACGAAAAACTTGAAAAAAAGAATGAAAAACTCGATAAAAAAAGTGCTTTAACTGATGTTGAAAGGAAGAGTGAGAAGTATGAAAGGAAATATGAGAAAATTGAAAAGGAGGAAGAAAAATATGACATGATTTTGCAGAGCATGTGGGTTGACCCCGACATTTTTAAAATTACAAAAATTGCCATCAATGATTTAAAAACCAACCATTCCCTCATTGCTGAATATTCAAATTTTTTTGAACAGGAAGGTCAGCGAATTTCCCACCAGGCCAGGTTTCATTCTGAAAGTAAAAGAGTGATGGAGATTTCAGTAGAATACACCAAAATTTCATTGAATGTTCCTCAAACCGTTCCTTTCAATATCCCCGAAAAATATGAAAGGAAGTATTAAAATAGCATACAAATTTTTAATGCCTGGTTCCCTAAATTCATTGAAGGCGACCATTTTTTCCTTAATGGTGATAAGTCTCTTTTTTTTATTTTTTCCGATTATTCTGTTCTCCCAAAAAGACAAGCAAACGCTGGAGCATAAAAAGAAAAATTTATTAGAGGAGATTGAATACCAGAATCACCTGCTCAAAGAAACAACCTCAAATAAAAAACTCTCTCTGGGTCAGCTTATAATTATAAACAAAAATATTTCGGCCAGGGAAAATCTCATTTCAACCATTAATTTTCAGGTAAGGGATCTTTCCCTCCAGATTGAAGAGACAATGGCCCTTGTGGAAGCAATGGAAAATGATTTAAAAATCCTGAAAACCGAATATGCCCGGATGGTTTACCACGCTTACAAAAACAGGAATTCCTACGAAAAAATTGTTTTTGTTTTTTCAGCAAAAGATTTTAATCAGGCCTTTAAACGCCTAAAATATTACGAACAATTTACTGAATATCGCAAAAGCCAGGCAGCATTGATTGTAAAAACGCAGGAATCTCTAAAATTAAAAAATGCAGACCTGGAAAGGAAGAAACTCGAAAAGCAGCAATTGCTTGAAACTGAAAAAACCGAAAAGCAAAATCTAACCCAGGCCAAAGAGAAACAGCAGTCGACCCTGAAACAACTTCAAACCAAGGAAAAACAGCTAAAGGAGGAGATTAAGAAAAAGCAATCCGAAATAGAAAAATTACAAAAAGCCATTGAAGAAACCATTCGGAAAGAAATGGAGGAGCAAAAGAAAAAGGGATTTTACTCCATGACTCCCGAAATGAAGGAACTCTCCGAAGGATTTGAAAACAATAAGGGAAAACTGCCCTGGCCGGTATTAAAAGGAGTGGTAACCGAATGGTTTGGTGAACATGATCATCCCGTTATGAAAGGTATACGAATTAAGAACAATGGGCTCGAAATTGAAACAACTTCAGGTTCTTCTGCAAGAGCAGTCTTTGATGGTGAAGTATCTAAAGTAATTGTTATTCCCGGATCGGGAAAAGCCGTTCTGGTGAGGCATGGCGAATATCTTTCAGTGTATTTTAAATTAAACGAAACTTTTGTAAAACCCGGAGAAAAAATAAAAATTAAACAGGAAATCGGTTCTATTATTACGGATGAATTGAATGGAAAAACCGAACTTCACTTTGAGGTTTGGAAAGGAAAAATAATACTCAATCCCTCCGACTGGATTTATAAAGCCAATTAAGATCCCCGGCTTTTGTGATACTTCCACCTTTGTTTTAAATTTCTTTGAAACCTTTTCAGGGAATATTATTTTTTTTTCAACCCAACCACCCAAAAAAATCCTGCGTAAAGGATTTGCAAAGGGAGCAAAAAAATATTAGTTGTTTATTTAACGGTAAATTGTTTATTTTACAATCATCTTTCATAATTCAAAAAAATGGTGATTGAAAAACAATTGCTGGCAGCTTGCATAAAAAGAGATCGGAAGGCTCAATTCCATCTTTATAAAAAATGCTATGGCGTTTTGATGAGTGTTTGCATGAGGTATAAAAGGAACCGGGAAGATTCAGCCGAATTGGTTAACAGGGGTTTCCTTAAAATATTAGACAATATTGAAAAATACAATGAGGTTTCGCCCTTCGAAGCCTGGATACGGAAAATTATGATAAATACTGTGATTGATGAGTTCCGGAAAGAAAGAAAAGAAATTGAGGCCATGGAGTATTCTGATTTTCAAAACAACATTCATTATAACAAACATGTTGATTTTAATTCTGCTGACAGGAATTTTGAAGCCGAAGAACTCGAAAATATGTTAAGGGAATTACCTCCTGTTAGCCAACAGGTTTTTAATTTATTTGCCATTGATGGCTACGGCCATAAGGAAATTGGCGAAATGTTGAAAATATCGGAAGGAACCTCAAAATGGCATGTGAATTTTGCAAGAAATAAATTGAAAGCAATGATTGAAAAAAAAAAGAATGTAATTCAACCAACCATAAGCTAAAAGCTCACGTTATATTATTAAGGTAAGAAAATTTTCAAATCATATTAATTTTTAAACGCCTCTTTTTAACACCCATCAAACAATTTTCCAATGACCGGATTTAACTCCATAGACAACCTTTTCAGGGATAAGCTTTACCATCGGGAAGTTGATTTTAACCAAAGTGATTGGGATGCTGCAGTAAAAATGATGAATTCCCGCGATAAGAAAAGAAAGGGTTGGTTTGGGGTAAAGGGGCTTCTTGTTATTTCCGGGATAGCTGTGATACTTTTGTTTTTTTTCCAAACTTCAGGAATATTACATTTTGGCAATTCAGGCAGAAATGAAAATTCGAATTATGAAAACCCGGCACTCAAAAATTCAAATAATTACGAACTGCCTAAAGAAGAGGTGAAAAACAAGAAAGAGGAGTTTCAAACCGCAACATATTCCAATAAGCTATCAACATTTGCTAAGGTAAATAAGGTTTTTGCCGAAAAAATTCCAACAAATGGAAATACCATTCGGAATGTTTCAACCCAAAATGAAAAAGTTCCAGTTTTGAATAATTTACAAAAAGAAAATTCTTCTCAAAACCTCCATTTTCTTTTGAACCCTGATAAAACTAATGTGGATGGATCAGGGAATGGTCAAAATTTTTCTGCCATTCAAAATGCCAATATTAGTTCTTTGGAAATAAATCCTTTAAACGAAACACAAATTGGGTTGCCTGAATTTTTCACCCCTTCGGTGGAGAACGAAACAAACAGTTCTTTGCCTCAAGCATCCAAAACGGAAACAGAAAAATCTTTAACCAATAATATATCCGAATCCGGAAATCTTTCCGAAGGAAACAAAATAGAAAATAATAACCCCAAAAAGATTGAAAATACCTCCCCAGAAAAAATCCAAAATAATTTGGTAAAAACGGAAGAGGTTAAAAAACCACTTCTAGACAGGCTTAACTGGCTGCGCCATTTTTCCTTTGGTGTTTCCGGAGGGGCAAATTTCTCCAGAGGTTTTGTAAATACGGGTTCTTCCGGAGCTTCAGTTTCAGTGAATCCTACAGGTGGCGTTCGGCTTGCCTGCCAGCTTAACGAACAGGTGGATATTGAAACAGGTCTGCTTTATGATTACCGGTCTTCCTTAAACAGCCGGATAACAGTTTTGACCTCCAAAGACCCGGGAACAAACACCTCACATTTTTCAACCAATTCAACGCTGAGTTTGCATTACCTTGATTTACCGGTTCATCTAACCTATAAGTATGGAAAACATTCTTTTGTGGTTGGTATGCAATACGCCCGGTTAATTAACACCCACTCCGAAATTATTAATTCGATAGATAATAATGGTGTAACAAGCATAGAACAATCTTATAAACAATGGAATAAAAATGATGGTAGGTTTTCTTCCTTTGATTTGGCTGCAATTTTGGGTTATGAGTATGAAATTACCAGCCGGATAAAAATATTAGGAAGATATAATTACGGATTGTTTGATGTAACGGATGACAATTCTTTCAATAATTCTGTTCGAGATAAAAATCATCAGTTTAAAATTATGGTTGATTATCGTTTTGTGAAGTATTAATTTCTATGAGGTATAATTTTTCTTATGGTTTTAAAAGCAAAAAAAATCATTTGTTAATATAAAAGTGAATTAATTTTTTACCTTAAATATTATGCAGTTCCTTATCGGTTTATCTTCGTAAAATGTTTAATTAAAAAGAGAAAAGAAGTATGAAAAAAATTTTTATTCTGTGGTGCAGTGTCCTCTGGCTTGGTTTACATTCTTACAATTCTTACGGGCAGGGTTGCGGAATAACGGCTGCATGTAATTTTTCAGCTCAACCGGCTGTAATTTCAACCAATGTAAGCTGCAAAGGAAATTCTACCGGGCAGCTTGACCTTCTTTTTTACAATAATAGTAATTCCGGGGGCAACTATCCATATTGTTTTGAATGGTATGTCGGAAGCGTTTCTTTAACAAACTTGCTATCAGAAGGAACTGCAACAGGCCAGGCTGGAGGACCCATCCCGTCCGGAAGCGGAACCATTAGTAACCTTGCAGCCGGAACTTATATTTTAGTTACTTACAATAGTGCTAGCCCTAGCAGCTGCAAAAGCAATAATTCATTTACAATTGGAGAACCGTCCTCAATTTTTTCTGCTACGGTTTCTGTAACCGATCCCCCTTCATGTGCCGGTTCATGCTTTAATGATGCTACCTCCGTTGGTTCTGGCGGAACTCCTCCCTATGATTTTAACTGGAGCACCACACAATCCGATTTAGATGTATTTACATCTACTGCTTCCGATTTATGCACTGGTAATTATAGTGTTACAGCAACCGATGCAAACACCTGCGATATTATCATTCCTTTTTTTGTAGATGTCAGCCC
>JAHEZO010000152.1 GCA_023250995.1 Flavobacteriales bacterium
TTCAAAATATATTGTTGAGATTCCCGATAATAAAGGTGTCTTCACCATGCTTGGAGAAGAAAAATCATTGGATGGCACTTTAAAAACCACTCTAAAAGTTACCAGTGTGGAAGCTAAAAAATTAGATCAGGGGCTTTTTGAAATTCCAAAAGGGTTTCAGAAATTCGAAAAATAAAAAAAATTTCTGCTTTTATAGTTTTCTGATTATCATCAAACCATCCCTTACGGGTAAAAGCACATTTTCCACCTTATTATCATTTTGAACCTTCAGGCTGAATTCCACCAGGGCTTTGGTGTCGGCATCCTGATTTTCGGGTTTATCCAAAACCTTTCCGCTCCATAAAACATTATCAGCAATAATAAACCCACCGGGGCGGATTTGGGGAAATACAAGGTCAAAATATTTTGAATAATTTATTTTATCAGCATCAATAAAAACCAGATCGAAGAAGCCCTCCCGCATTAATATTCCAGGAATGATTTCCAAAGCTTTTCCAAAGTGAAGTTTTACCTTTTCAGAAATACCTGCTTCTTGTAAATATTGTCTTATCATGGTTTCCAATTCCTCATTAATTTCAATGGTGTGAATGATTCCGTTCTCCATGAGACCTTCAGAAAGACAAATGCAGGAATAACCGGTAAAGGTTCCAATTTCAAGAATACGAACAGGACGTATCATTTTGCTTAGCATGCTCAGCACCCTTCCCTGCAAGTGGCCCGAAAGCATTCGCGGGAACATAATTTTTGAATACGTTTCGCGGTTTAGTTTTTTTAAAATTTCGGGTTCATCCTGGGTATGGTTTACCGAGTAATATTCTATGGATTCATCTAAGAAATTCATGGCCGTAATTAGGGGTTGGATTGAAGGTTGAAAAGTTTAAAAATTATTAGAGCTTGTTTAAATTTATTTCATAAAATTAATTATAGGGTATTTTTGAGCGAAACAAGGCGGATTTTGCAGCCATAGTTGGTTAACTATGGCGAAAAATCCAACGAAGTTGCAGCCAAAAAGACCCATAAGATTGAAATGAAATAAATTTTAAACACGCTCTTAATCCGGATAATATATTTTATTCCTTATTGCCTCCCTAACAATATTATCTGCACCGGTCGGGATTGCAGGTGGGGAAGGGATAACAAGGTTATTATTTTTAATATCCCTGATAAAGGATTCCAGCTTTTGTTTGCGGACAGGAACTTCAGGAAAAAAGAAAACACCTGTAAGTAAATGATAAGCAATGGATAAAATCAAGGCTGGCAGAATTAATTTTTTTCTGCTTTCCTCCTTAATGATTTCAAAAAGTGCAATTAAAGATGCAGAAAAAACCATGAGAGAAAAAAAACCATAGCGGTTGGAAATGGCAACGCTTAAATCATCACCTATGGTTCTGAAATGTGATGCAGTAAGAGAGGAAAGAAGAACGAATAACATCAAACCATAAATGGGAAAGTTTTTTTTATAATATTTTTTAAATGTGAGAAAACCAAAAAAAAGCCAAATAATTAACCCGAAACAAAACGGAATGGGCAGCCAGTACATGAATTGAAAAGCACTGCCAAGAAAACAACAACTGAAAAGAAAAGAATTAACAAAAAGCTGAAATGAAATCTCCTTATGTACCATTGGGAACCCCTGGAAATATGGAATGGCCAATCCTATTCCAACAACAACCCACAAAATAAGGGGCTTCCAGTTTCTTTTTACCACAAGATTTGCCATTGCTACATAGAATACCAGCCATCCGTTTCCACAGGTAAATACAGAAAACACTGCAAAGAATAAAGCCAGAATTTGAAAATATGGGGACTTCATATTTAACGAAAACAGAGCAAACATTAAACATAAAATTAAAATTTTATAATGCATTGCGGGAATAAGCCATAAAACAGAATCGTAAAATCCAAAATGAAAAACAAATATTGAAAGGATTAAAATAATTTCTAATCTCAAAATTTCAAAACAGATGGTTTTATTAAAAAGAAAAAGGATTAGGGGCAGACCAAGACCCGAAAAAACAATCAAGATTTTAAAATTAATAACTCCGGAAATTTCTTGTAAAATCAAAATAATTAACCGGAGAACCACAATCCGGTTTTCGTTATTAAATGAAAAAAACATGGAAATTTTTTCGTCAGGAGAAATTGAATTGTAAAAGCTATTTGAAAAGCTAAGGATTTCGAAATAATCATCGGTAATGGGAATGTTAACGGAATACCGAAGGAGAAAAACAAAAAACAGGAAAATCACAGAAAGAATAAAAAACAAAAATTTCTTTTCCAAAGGAATGAAAGTTGCCCCTAATAATACTCCACATAAAAAAAGAATTTCAATACCAAAATGCTGAAGCCCGAAACCCCAGAATTCAACATTCAGATGGATATTAAAAAAAATATTCAGAGCAGAAACAAAATTCTGACTAATGATAAGGAACGATAAAGGAATGCCGGTTAGAATTCCGGCCAATAAAAATAAGTTTCTGTATTTATATATTTCCGATGCTTTCAATTCAGGGAAAATAAATTTTATTTTTTATTGATTCCCTAACAATGGCTTCTCCATTTGAAGGAATAATCGGAAAAAAGGGACTCACCGGTTTGCTGTTTTTAATTTCAGAGATAAATTTTTCAAGCCTTTGTTTCCTTAACGGGACTTCGGGAAAGAAAAATAAACCGGATGCAAGATGGTAAACAATTCCAATGGAAAATAATGCAGGAATAATAAACCGCTGTGTTTTTTCTCCGGTTATTTCATAAATTGCTGTTAAAGATGCGGCAACAGCAACTACGGAAAAAAAAGCATACCTGTTTGTAATGGCAGTTTCAATTCCGGCATTCAACCTGAAAACCGCATTTGCAGCTGATGAAAGCAATAAAAACAAAATTAATCCATAAACCAAAAAGTTTGTCTTGTAATATTTTTTTAACGTAAGAGTTAAAAATAAAATCCATAATAAAAGCCCTATGGCAAACGGAACCTGTAGATAGTAAAAAAACTGAAAAGATGACCCCAGGAAGCAGCAGCTATACTTAAAGTATTCGGCAAAAGAAAAAGGGAAAAAACCGGTGGATAACTTATTTATGGCAAATCCTCTGAAATAAAAGGCCGAAAAAAGGCCAAAACCAATAAACCATATGGAAAACCAAGTCCATTTTTTTTCAATAAATAAATAAAGTAAAACAATGGGAAAAACAAAAATTCCATTCCCAAGGGAACCCGCAGAAAGAAGGGAACAAGCGAATGCTCCTAACTGAAAATGCCAGGTTTTTTTTTGAATGATAAATAAAGTAATCATAAAAAAAAGAACCGCGAACTGATAATCAATTGCAGGAGTTGAATAAACAATTGAATCATAAAAGGCAAACTGCAAAAGGAAGATGGAAACCAAAAAGATTATTTTCCATTTTAATTTATTTTGCCAGAAAGAAAGGGCCAATAAAATCAGAATCAATAACAGGGAAACATTGCAAACCAATACAATGGTTTTAATATTTATTTCATTTGTAATTTTAAAAAAAAGAATATAAATTAACCGGATGACAACAGGTCTGGTTTCAAATCCGCTGTAAAAAGAGGTGATAAGTGAAAATTTTTCAGACCAGGTTTCGGAAGTGGAGTAATGATTAATAAAATCAAGCATCGAAAAATCATCCATTATGGGAATATTTGCCGAATTTAAAAAGAGGAAAACAAAGAATAATACTGATGCTGAAACAGAAAACAAAATATATTTTTTCGGGTTCTCAAGAATAAAATACAGATAAAAAAGACTGCTGAGTACGGTTAATTCAATTCCCAAATGCTGAAGGCCCAGTCCCCAAAATTCAAGATTAAGATTAAGATGGAAAGAGGAAATTAAAAAAGATAAAAAATGCTGATTAATAAAAAATATGGAGAAAAAAATTCCGGAGAGGAAAAGAGAAAAAATAAAAAAAAGCCGGAGTTTCATCTCATCAAAAACATTTTTCCGAATCCTTTTTTTATGAAATTATCGGCATTGGATTCACGGTGTTCTACCTCTTCTCCGTTTAATTTAACAATCGTGCGGTAGAGGTAAACTCCATTGGCAAGCGGGTCGCCAAACTCATCGGTGCCATTCCAGAAATAGTCTGTTATGTTCCTCCCGATATGAATGTTGCCAAGCTCAGATCGTGTTATTTCCCGAATTACTTTCCCTGTAACTGTAAGAATTTGAATTTTAAAAAAGTCGGGGATATCTGCCCCGGTGAGGGTGAAAACAAAACGGGTAGAGGAAGAAAACGGATTAGGATAATTGAGAATTTCCGTAATGGTTGATTTATTAATTACCTCAAAGGTGATGGAGTAATCCAGGTCGCCTGAGGTATTTCCTGAGGCATCGGTCCCCTGCACCCTCAATTCATATATCCCGTCCTTTGCAAAAACGGGATGATATTCTATTTTGCATTTGTTATCCGGAAGAACCGCTTTATTAAATCGCATTTGTTCCACCCCATTTTTTACAAAATAAATCCGTTCACTGTTCTTGTCGGGATCAGTAATAAAAACTTTGAAGGCGGTATCTTCCAATGCCAGAAATTTATTTTCGTCTTTCAACTGTATCACAATTTCCGGTTTTGGAGAAACGATATCCCCGTTTAGGATGCGAATCCCATCAAAAGTAATATCCAGCAATGGGTTTATTACATCCTTGTCTGTTCTGAAACCAATGCTCGCAAGGTTATTAAAATGATATTGTTCAAGTTGCCAGAGGGTGTCCAATGGGTTTACCTCCACCCAAAAGCGGCAATTCCCCGAAAGACCTCCGGATGGGAAAGAAACTGAATCAAACAAAACATCTCCGGCCGGAAGTGGTTTATTTTTTTTAACCAGAGTGGAATCGGTATTTTGCTGAGAGTCGGTAATCCAGTATTTGATTCTTATAGAATCCATGGGGGTATTGCTTACGTTTTCAACTGCAATTTTAAATTTAACCTTATCGCCTTGCTGCAAAACAGCATCATGAAAACTAAACCCCATGGCTGAATTAAGTGCGGCCTCGGGAATTTCATTATATAATACATACCAATAATTTAACTGTGAGGGCGAAAAAAGCGTAGTGTCACCCATTCCAGCTTTTAATTTAATATATCGGTGGATGGAAGCATTCACAGAGTCATTCAAGGGAACAATATCCCCGTTAAAGTTGTTGTATCCGGTTACCACAGAATTTCCGATTCCATCAAGAACTGAAATTTCAACAGAATCATCCGGTAAGGTATATAACCCATATTTCCAATGCAATTCCCCCCAATTATATGCGGGGCCTATTACCGGAGTAGAAACTGTCCCAAATCCCTTACAACCCTCCATGTTTGCTGTAAGTGAAATAAAATCATAGGTTGAATCCCCCACTTCTTCTTTTGCAAAACCCGGATTTCCTTTTTGTCCGAAAAAAATATAAGGAAAGGAATCCGGAACCTGTGTTATGACCGATGCCCCAAGGGCGTTGAAAGCAAGAAAATGGGGAAGAGTCCAAACGGAAGTATTTGAAAACATGTTGTTTCCGAATGTATATGCAAGCACATAATCGCCATCCGGAATTTTATTGTTCAAGAAATTTTCCATCGAATCCATCTGCACGGGATCATCAATTTGAAAAACAAAATAATTTTCTACTTTATATTTTCGGCCAAGCGGACCGTTCTGATCGTTGCAGTTGCCAAAGTTATTGTCGGGATTGAACCAAACGTCATTTATCAGTCTTCGTGTTCCCCATGGCTTTAGGGAACATTTATCAATTACTGCAATATACATGGCCGGCCAGTTTAAAGTAACAGTGCCGGTTTCAGTGGCAATGTTATTAATAAAGTATTGCGTTTGGTCATATCTCCAGTAAAATGCAGGATCACCCCAATGCCCCCATACATCACATTTCAGCCCAAGGTTTTTATCTGAATAAATAAATTTCCGGTTGTTTTTATCATAATCAATATTTTCAAACGCATCATTTTTAAACTGGAAAAAATGTTTTTGTCCCCAACCTCTTTTGCCGGAAATTATTTGAAATGTATGTTCCCTCCAATGGAAATCTGAGGGGGTGTTTGGACTGGTCCGCCAGAAAAAAGCTGTGCTGTCGGTATTGTTTCCCAGGTTAAAATAATTGGTATCAATGTTCCAGCGGATTACCCCTCCTCCTCCTGAAACAACGAATTGTCTAAGCATATTGCTGCTGTAACTATCTGTTGTATCAATTTGAAAAATATATTCTTTTAGGGGAGCAAACGGATCGCTGGTGGATGCTTTTAAAACAATACTATTATTCGGCACTACGGCATAATTGTAGGGGTAAACCGGAATCAAATCACCCGATTTAATAAAAAGTGATATTTGATTTTCACCAATAATATTGTTTAGTTCAGAAATTTCAGGTGTAACATTATTTTCATCCACATGAATGTAAAACTGATTTAACCCCAAACCATTCACTTTATCCACCGGAAGAGTGAAAATTACGGTGTCTAAATAGAAAACATGGGAAAGAATTTTTTTGAATGTATTTATGTTTCCGTTTGGAAGGGTTTGCCGGATAAAAACCGATACTGAATCGGTATCTGCCCTTCCGATATTTGCAACTACCACTTTAATTTGAAATGAATCTATTACATTGGTAACTTCTGCCGGTGAAAAATAAACCAATTCGGGAGCAATTGCATAATCAGGAAGTAAATGAGTATTTATGATTATGGAGGGATCCCCGTGCAAAGTCATTCCAAGTGCGGTTGAAACCGGAACAAATCCGCTGGGCTGGTAATCGGCTATTCCCTGCTTAACACAATATCCAATGCTTTTACCATACGATTTTTTTGAGATGTTTTTATACAAACTGTTGGTATAATTATGGAGGTCGCCTGCAAAGCCAAGGCCCGCATGGGCAATGTATGCAATGGCCCCTTTGTCTTTTATCAAAACAAAATCCTCGCTTGTACTTCCTGAACTACCGGTAAAAATATCTCCCGAAAAGCAGCCATTGGCAATCATGAGAGGGTACCGGCCTTTAATGATGTTGTAATCTTTGGCGTATCCAATACTCACATCGGTATAATTACTGCTTGAATGCCCGAAAAAGGTCATAACAGAAACACCTTTTTCAATAAGTTTAGTAATTGAATCGGTCAGATTTACCTGGATGGGCACGGTACTGTTTTTTGCCACGGTTGTAACATGGGCTCCATATAATTCGTCTTCAATGGCATCTTCATATTGCTTTAAATAACCGCAGAACTGATTCCCCTGATCAGCATCATTTCCACCGCAAAAGTGGATGGCTTCCTTCATCCAGATTCTTTCTGGAATGCTTTTTTGGGTTTGCTCTGTTTCAAAAAGATTTTTTTCAAAAGCAATAACTTTGTCGAGGTAATCTTCCACTTCCTGGTTGGTTATCGCTGCAATCCGTCCGGTTGGAATGGCTGGTTCAACCTGTGATCCGGTCAGGCCGGAGGTAAATGCCCCATCGCTTCCGGGCCAGCCGAAGGTTGGAACCAAATTTTTGGAACTAAGAGAAGAATCATTGCGGGTACTGAAGGCACCATTGGCAATTCCTTTTCCAATAAAAAACAAATGCTGAGGTGGAGTTGAAAAAGTATCGAGAAGGAACCGGCAAAAATTACGGATGGCAAGAGGGTGCTTGTTTATTCCGTAACCAAACTGGTCATATAACTCCTCTACATTGGCAAGAACTGCGGTACTGGTGCGATAATCTTTATAGGCCGTAGCTCCGTTCATCAGCTTAGGATGGGTGATAATAACAAAAGCCGAATCTTTTTCAAGAGATAAAAAATCAGTGAACTTGTTGTTTTCTGTTACTCTGAAAAAAGTTGAAACTGATGCAACCTGTGAAGGCGGAAAAAGAAAACATTGCCTTTCTGAATTTGCAGCCGGAATGGTAAATTTTAAAATATTTCCTATGAATTGCTGCGTCTGAATTCTTTTATGGGATGTAAGGTCGTAAACAATGGCAGGGTTCGGGTAACTGCTGAGGGTTACAAGAGATGATTCGGAGGGCGATGGGGGCAAAATCATTATAGCTTTTGAAATTCCTGAAAAATTAAAATTTCTAGGATATTTTAAATATAAATGGGAGAGGGCTGAATAATCTGGACTTTGGGGATTAGGGGTACTGGTGGAGGAGATGGTAAAATTTGTGGAAGGAGAAAGATTGGCAGGGGAGATTGAAAAGTTGTACTTCTTCAGTAAATATCCGTTAAATGAATCGGCCGTATCAGAAATTCCGTAATCAATTTTTATGTTATGAATGTTGCTGTTGGTACCAGCCAGCACCACCGTTGCAATGGCATCGGGAGCTGAACCCAGGGAATAAGAATTTGATGTATTTATAGCAACACTGATTGAACCCCCGCTGTTCATGTTTCCGCTAAACCAGCCTTTGCCTGCCTTATATAAGGGATGTGCAGGACCATTTGCCGAGCCAAAATATTCTCCCTGAAAGAAATTATTGTGAAAGGATACCACTTCCTCCTTTAAAAAATAATCAGCATCGGTTCCGGTTCCCGAAAAACCAAGGGTATCCATTCGTTTTCCAAAATCAGTAGAAATGGTGAGATAGTAGGTGGCGGTATCGTTAAACAAGCTGTAAAAAGGATTGGACTGGTCATCTGGAGTTACATACAAAAGGGAATCGAACCAACCATCATTTCCGCAGGCAAAAAACTCTATAAAATCATTTGAATCAAAACTACTGTCACTTTCTCCCTCTATGTAAATATATTGCTCTTGCCCCCTTCCGAAAATCTGGATTTTCCGCGGGTCAGCATTTCCAATGGATAGGCCAATGCTGTCTAATCCTTTTGAGAGGGCGGCATAGTTTATCCTGTAAATTCCGGTGTCGGTAATTTTAAATTCGAGGTATTTTTGGGTGTAGTTTATCCATTCGTTGCCATAAGGGGGGCTTTGTGTTTGGGAGAGAAGCTTAATGGAAAGAAAAAATGGTAAGGTAAAAAGGCGAATACAAGATAACAACCCTTGAGTTTCCCTTTTTTGGTTGTTCCTGAAATGCGAAATAAACTTTTCAATTTGTAAAAATATCGTCATTTAACTTTTTTATACAAATCCAACTTTAAAGAAAAAACGTTTGAATACAGGGCAACCGACTGGTCGCCAATATCAGTTAAAGCATAATCAATGGTGAGATTCTTAATTTTTATACCGATGCCTATGTTTGGCTGAAAGGTGAGAATTTCCCTGTTGCCAAGGTCTGATTTAATTCTTTGAAGGTTTCCAATTCCTCCCCTTAGAAAAATTAATTTTTTATATCCTGCTTCCAGTCCAAGGTGCGGATCCAGGCTGGCAATATTACCCCGGAGCAGAACATTTCTTTTTCCGTCAGTAGTAATATCAGCATCCATTTCGGCAAGAACTGATATTTTTTCTTTTATGATAAACTC
>JAHEZO010000021.1 GCA_023250995.1 Flavobacteriales bacterium
CAGGATAACCGGGGTTATATTTGGTTTGGTACCAATGGTGGAGGAATAAGCATTTATGATGGAACCGGATTTAAAAACCTTAGCCAATCGGATGGATTGGTAAGTAATGTGGTTTTTTTATTTTGCAGGGAGAGGATGGTAAAATGATTTTTTGTACCAATGGGGGCCTCAGTGTTTATAATGGCACCAAATTTTCAAATTTCACCACTGAAAATGGCCTTCCCCATAATTGGGTTTTTTGTGCTCATCAAACAAGCAACGGAGAATATTTGCTTGGCACCGGACAAGGGGTGGTAAAACTATCAGAAGGAAAAATAATTCCATTTGCTGAAGACCATGATTCCATTTTAAAAAATGTGGGTGTCTGGACTATGTATGCCGACAGCAAATCAAACATCTGGTTTGGAACTCAGAAAAAGGGAGCCATTAAATTTAACCCCTCTAAAAATAGCTTTAACACAATTTCTACCAATGATGGGCTCGATTATGCTTTTGTCAGAACCATTGTTGAAGATCCGCAGGGCAACCTCTGGATTGGCACAATTAAGGGGCTGAATAAAATTGACAAAAAAAATCATATTAGTTCAATGAGGATGAAGGAAAATGAAACAACTGTTACTGTTACTTCCTCTCTTCTGTCAAAAGATGGCCATTTGTTTTTCGGAACTCTTTCGGGGTTAGATAAATATTCGGCCCGGAAGGTAGAGAGATTTACTGATAACAACGGGTTAATCAGTAATTCACTGATGGCAATTCTCGAAGACCGTGAAGGAAATATCTGGATGGGCACGGATGGAAAGGGGGTGGCAAAACTCAGGTACAAGGGTGAAGTTTTCAGAAATTACAGCATAAAAAATAATCTCCCCAATGACGATGTCCGTTCCATTTTTCAGGACTCGCAAGGCAATTACTGGTTTGGTTCTTCGGGAGGAATAACCAGGATGAAACCGGATGGAACGGTTGAAACTTTTACCGTAATGAAAGGTGGGATGAAACTGGGAATTGCAACCAGCACTTACTCCATTGCCGAAGATAACGATGGGAAAATCTGGTTCGGAACGCGAAAAAATGATGAGGCCTGTTTTGTTTATGATGGTAAAAAATTTTCCACCTATTCAAAAAAGGACGGATTTTCTGACGATGCCGTTAACATGGTTTTAAAAGACCGGCAGGGGAAAATGTGGTTTGGTACCAATGAGGGAGTTACCATAAAGGATGGAAAGAATTTTTCCGTTATACCGGGAATGGAAAAGAAAAAAGTATGGTGGATTTTTCAGGATAATAAATCACATTTCTGGTTTGCTACTGATAACGGGGCCATAAAATATGATGGCTCAAGCCTGGAGTTTTTTTCAAAAAAAGACGGCCTGGTGGATGGAAGGGTAAGAACCATTGTGCAGGATGCTCATAAAATGTATTGGTTTGCCACTGATGAAGGAATTTTCAGCTACGATTCAAAAACTTTCAGGAAAATTGACCAGACCTCGGGCCTTAGTTCCAATACCGCCTATTCACTTTTACTTGATGGAAAATACAGTTTGTGGATTGGAACCAACAAAGGTTTGAACCGGCTAAACATCGACCGGTATTTTAACGAAAAAGAAATTGTAATAAAACAATACGGAAAAGAGGATGGATTTATTGGGGTGGAATGCAACGGAAATGCAGCTTTTAAGGACTCGAAAGGCCACCTTTGGTTTGGAACGGTAAAAGGAGTTACCATTTTTAATCCCGAAATGGAAACCGTGAATACCAATGAACCAATAACACATATTACCAACCTCCGGCTCGATTTTGCCAAATTTAACTGGACCGATTATGCTGATAGTACTGATATAACAGGGCTCCCCATTCATCTGGTTCTTCCGTACAACAAAAATCATATCACGTTTGATTTTGTGGGGGTGAGTTTAACAATACCCCAAAAGGTAAAATACCAATATAAACTGGAGCCACTCGAAAGTTCTTATTCCCCTCCTACCTCACAGAATGAGGCCGTTTATCCGCACCTCCCGCCCGGAGAGTATAAATTTGTTTTAAAAGCTAAAAACAATGATGACTATTGGAATAATCAACCCGTGGAATATGATTTTATAATAAACCCTCCCTGGTACCAAACATGGTGGTTTTACACCTTGTGTGTAATTGCCCTTGTGGCGGGTATATGGTCTTTTATTGTAATGCGCGAAAAAAATCTCCGTAAGCAAAAGCAAATTTTGGAAATGCAGGTTCAGGAGAGAACGGCCGAGCTTCGTGAAGAAAAAGAAAAGGTGGAACAGGTAAATCTTGAGGTGCTCGAAAAAAATAAAATAATTGAGCATAAAAATAAAGACATCACCGATAGTATAAATTATGCTGAAAGAATTCAGGTAGGTCTTTTGCCCTCCGAAGCGAGGATAAGGGAAAAGCTTCCGCAGCATTTTATTTTATACCGGCCCAAAGATATTGTGAGCGGTGATTTTTACTGGTTTGGAAGTGTTGGGAATAAATCCATCATTGCTGTGGCAGATTGTACAGGGCATGGGGTTCCCGGGGCTTTTATGAGTATGATTGGCCACAACCTGTTAAATCAGATAATTTTAAGAATGGGAATAACAGTTCCCGGTGAAATATTAACCCATTTGAACAACAACCTCAAAATAGCTTTCAGGCAAAGCGAACACTCTAAAACAAATGATGGAATGGATATTGGCCTTTGCTGCATAACGGATAATACCATCCTCGAATATGCCGGTGCCCAGCGGCCACTCTGGCTGGTGCGAAATAATGAATTAACCGACACCCGCGGAAACCCCACTCCCATTGGAGGAATTACCGAGGAGAACTTTGCCTATACAACGCACCGATTTGAAATTCAAAAAGGCGATTCCTTTTATGCCAGCTCGGATGGTTACCAGGATCAGTTTGGCGGGCCTAAGGGAAAAAAATTCATGACCAAACGGCTAAAAGAAATACTTGTTCAGATGCAGCCCATGCCAATGGATGAACAAAGCCTTTTCCTTGAAAAAAACCGCAGGGAATGGATGAATGGAACCAGCATCAATAACAAACCCCTTTATGAGCAGGTAGATGATGTGCTGGTGATGGGGTTGAGGTTTTAACCCAAAACCATATTTGGCGGTCTTTGTGACAGGAGGGCGTTCGGTTGGCCAAGGTCGGTGCGGGCAGGAACTTTTGAATGGCTAATTTACTAGGTTTGGCAAAAACGAAAATGAAAAAATGGTTAAAAATAGCACTGACAATTGTGACACTTCTTCTTACATTTACTCATTGTAAAAAGAGTAATCTGGCAATTAACAAACGACCAGATTTGGTAGGGTTATGGATTAATGACGCTGAGAAAATATATTTGCTAATTAAGGACAATGGTGAGGGAAGGTATCAAGAATGCTCAAATGTTAAAAGTTCAGAAGATCATTGTAACATAGACTATACAGGGAAGGCAAGAATTAAAGGGAATATTCTTCATATAGGTGCATTTTTAAAAAAAATAAAAATTGGAGACAATCCACCTAACATAGATAGTGATGGAAATCTTTCTGTATTATTTGATGATAAAGTTTTTGTTGGATGCAGAGCTCCAGGAATAACAAACATTACCGATATTACCCAACATTCTGCTGGATTAGAAATGGGATATGATATTCGTTTGTCTTTTAATCCCACTTATACAACTTATTACAAACCAACTTCCAATGCCAATTGGGATTCACTGGTCGGCAGCACTTACTTAACCGGTTTGTTAGATAGCACTGAGTATGAAGTAAAAGTTAAATGTAACTGTAGTCAAAACCGCGAATCCGGTTTTTCCAAAAAAAAGACTTTTATTACGAAATAAATGAAATCAATACTCAATATTCTGACAACTTGCTGACAAAAAGGTAAAGCGCTTGACAAGAAAAAAAAGAACAACGAACCGCCAACATGTCGCTTTTTTCAATTTATTTTTGCTTGGTGGGGAAAGGTGTTCAAGCGATTTAACTTTTTAATTATTTTTGTAAGGTGGGACAAGGACTTAGCCGTTAAGCCAAGCAAAAATAAACTTAAAAAAACACAATTCGTTTAAGCTGCGAAAAAAATATTCAGCAATAGCAAAAAGGAAGGTGTTTTTTACATTGCCGCAGCAAACCTCTTGCTCACCTCATTCCAGTTTACTACCTTCCACCATGCCGCAACATAATCGGGTCTGCGGTTTTGATATTTGAGATAGTAGGCGTGTTCCCAAACATCCAATCCAAGGATGGGAGTTCCTTTTACCTCGGCAATATCCATCAGCGGGTTATCCTGATTGGGCGTGGAGCAAATAACAAGTTGCTTGTCTTTTACTATTAACCAAACCCAGCCCGAACCAAAACGGGCAGTGGCGGCATTTGCAAAAAGAGTTTTAAATTCATCCAGAGATTTAAAGGAAGCATCAATGGCACTTGCAAGCGGGCCGCTGGGTGCGGTTGCTGCATTTGGTGTCATAATTTCCCAAAAAAGGCAGTGATTGTAAAAACCCCCACCATTGTTTCGGACAGCCGGAGAAATCTTTGAAACATTGGCAAGTATTTCTTCAATGGTTTTTTTATCCCACTCAGTATTTGCAATTGCATTGTTCAGATTTGTGGTGTATGCATTGTGATGTTTGCCGTGGTGAATTTCCATTGTGGTTTCATCAATATGGGGCTCCAGTGCATTTTTTGCATAAGGTAAATTTGGTAGTGTGAATGCCATTTTGTTTTTGGGGTTTAAAGGTTAAACTTAGTTAGAAGAAACAATAATAATATATTTTTTTCAATCAAAGGCATGGTGGGAATTTTAATAATGGTTTTAGGTGTTTGGGTTCTATATCATTGCCATAAAATTATATTTACGTTTATTTCCTTAAAAAAATTCTTAACTTTTCCTTTCCTACCAGGTTGCCCTCTCAGGATTTAACTCGTATTTCTTTTTTTCCATCACTTTCCCTGCCTCATTGTAATAAATCCACTTTCCGGCCTTTTGGCCTTTAACATAAAAGCCCCTCGATTTTATTTTTCCGTTTTCATAAAATTCCTGCCATTCGCCATTTACCAGGTCTTTTTGAAAGTTCCCCGAAATAAGTTTTTGTCCGTTTTCATTGTACAGGAAATAAAATCCTTCTTTTTCATTATCCATATAATGGGTTTCTTCTTTCACTTTTCCGCTCTGAAAATATTTTGTATTTACCCCCGTAAGTAAACCTCCTTTATAAAAACGTTCTTGTTGCAAAGTTCCGTTTTCATTATAAAAAATCCATTTTCCAATGCGGCTGTCGTTTTCATAAATTCCTTCTTCCTTTTTATTTCCCCCTTCATAATATGAAATATATTTTCCTGTTTGCCTTCCATCCACATAAGAGGCGGTCCAGTTTAATTGTCCGTTTTCGTACCATTGTTTCCAATCTCCAATCCGCAAAAATTCTTTGTAATATTCTTCACGGTATTGGTTTCCGTTTTCAAAAAATTCTTCTGATTTTCCGTACAGAATTCCGTAATCGTAATTTTTTTTCGAGGCAATTCGGCCGTTATGGTAATAAGAAATAAATACCCCAAGTTCCTTTCCCGCCTGATAATTTCCCTCCAGTGCAATTTTCCCGTCCTGAAAGTAGGATTGGTAATTCCCATTCAAAACACCATCAGTGTAGTTGCATTGATAATACATGGTTCCGTCAGCACGAAAATATTTCCAGGGTCCTGCTTTTTTTCCATTGATATATTCTCCTTTTCCATTCAGAGAATCAGGGGATGAGGCAAAACAGTTTGAGAAAAGTACTAAAACGAAAAACCCCCAAAACAAACACAATAAGTTTCTTTTCATTCGAGGATAATTTTTTTGGTTTCCCGAATGTTTTCACCTTTTAAATTGAGAAAATAAGATCCGGGTGACATCTTTTTGCCTCCATCGGATTTTCCATCCCAAATCAAAGTCCGCTGGCCCTTTGGAAATGTTCCTTTGGCAAGTTTTCTTACCAAATTGCTTTTCCCATCAATTATTTCGGCTTCCAGTATTTTTTCAGACATCAAATTAATAGTTATTGAAGTATTTGAAGTAAAGGGATTGGGGTAAACGGAAATTTCTGCAGGGGAGCTGCCTGTTTTTTTCACTCCAAGAGTTCCATTCACATGGATGTATGCGTTTTTAGTGGCAATGTTGCCTGATCCACCCTGGTTAATGGTTAAAGAAACGGTGTAATCCCCGGCCTGGTTATATTGGTAAAAAGGGTCCTGCAAGTTGCTTTCAAAGGTTCCATCGTTATTAAAATCCCATTTCCATGAAGTTGCATTTGTGCCCGACAAATCGGTGAACGAAACCTTGTAGCCTGCTGGAATATTTAATGAATCAGCAATAAAATCAACCGGATCGGAGAGTGTGGAAGGCAAATAAGTAAAAACCATTTCATCCGACCAGGGGCCCCATTCAAGGTTGTGATCTCTGTATCGTACTCTGAAACCATAGGAGTTTCCCGGGGTAAGATTATCAGCGGGCTGAATGGAATATCTTTTTAAATCAAGGTTTGCATTCAAATCCACCGGCATCCAGTTGGGGCTTCCCGAATCTTCATAAATATTATATCTGTCCTGCTTTTTTTCTAGCAACGGGCTGGAATAATCTCCCGGAACCGAAGTAACCTGAAAATGGCAGGTGAAAGCAGAGTCAGCACCTTGCATGGGGAAAGCAACCAGTTCACTGTTATTAACTACCCCTGCCACCATGGCCTTAAATGGTCCCGGTTGAGTAATTTTTCTGTAAAAGGAATCAACAAGCAAATTGTTTTGAGGGCTGGAGGAGTTCCCAAAACTATACGTTTCGCAGTTATAACTTTTGGCATCCATATCAACATCAATCAGCGACCAGCAATAAATATCCAGGCTCTTGTTTATTTCGGAATAATCCGTTTGATTCGGGTAAGCACCCCAGCGGTCTAAAGCTGAACCCGCACCACCGCTGAGCATTTGCCGCATATCATGGTGCTGTGTGATGTCAGGGCTGTTTAATTCGAGTAAACCTCTTTCGTAATTATGAGAATGGCCGTAAAAATGGGCTGCGCACTTATGAAATTGTTTCATCACACCGAACAAATCCGACTGAACATAATTTTCATTTCCATCGGGCCAAACCTCACTGTGGCCAGGCTGATGGGTGAAACTAAAAACAAAATCTACCAAAGGGTTATTATCTGATTCGGTGAGCCTATCGGTGAGCCATGTTAACTGCGGGGTGATTCGATAAGAGGTATTTGCATTCAGGAAAATAAATTGAGACGACCCGTAATAAAACTGATAAAATTTTTCGTTGTAAGGATGGGGCGAAGGATAATCATCCGTTAAATCTTCATATTTCATATAATCATAATAGTTGGAAGAATTTCCTTCGTGGTTACCAATGGAAATCATGGTGGGAATATTTTTTGTAAGAGGAGCAAAGGGTGTGAAATACTCGCTTTCGTAGAGGTTTACCAGCAAACCGGTTGATACAATATCGCCAATATTGCAAATTAAATTTACGTATTTGTGGTAATCAGGGCCAAATTTCTGAGCCAGTTTGGCCTTTATGTTAAGGGCAATGCTTGTGGCCTGCGAAACATCGGTGCGGTTATCTCCCAAAACAATAAAGCGGAGGTGTTGGCCCGGTGTACCCTGAAGAGGAGGAGTTTTAAAAGCGATGGGAGCAGAAGTAGAGTCGGTTCCGGAAAAACATTTATAAAAATACTCGGTGTTGGGGGTAAGTCCGGTTAATTTTACCGTATGCCAGCGGTATAAAATATTTCCCCCGATAATCTGTGAAGAACCCTGGGCAGACTGATTTAAATTTGAAGAGCTGGTACCATAGCTTACCGCTGGAGTGGAGGTTTTGGATGAATGCCAGGAAATAAAAATAGAAGTGGGAGTGGGTGTTTGCAGGTAAGGATTCATGGAGGTGCCACCCGAAGTAACATTTGGGGTATGCCCGTATCCACCCAAATCAAAAATTTCATTGTCGCTTAAATTACGGTTGAAAAGAACCACTTTTGCAATATCCATGTTTCCATCTTCCCCGTTATCATCCGCAAAAAGTAAAACACCGTTCAATTCAAGGGAGAACCTTCCGTTAATAATATCGGCAAAGCCTGGCACCCATTGCTGTCCATCAATAAAATATTTTATTGAGTTACCGCAATCCACCGTCATCACAAGGCGGTACCACTCATTTGCAATTATTGCAGAGGATGAATAACCCACTGTGGCAATGCCAATATGGGCAGAGGTATTCATAAATAAATCGCCATCATTGGAGTTTGAAACATTGGTTTGATAAAAACTTTTCCAGTTGTTTACTGTGGGCATTCTGAAATCAATAAGGATTGAGTATTTGTTAACGTTTATGGGGCTCCATCCATTGGCGGGAATAGAATGGTTGCACTTCAAATATTTCCCTTTTATTTTTGAAATGGCCTTATCTCCTGAATCGGGCCCGTTAATTTGGGTAATAGACCCGGAACTTCCGGCCGGAATTAAATCGGAACCCAAACCTGAGGTTGACTGGAAAAGATTTGAAGTATTTTCATAATCCCAATAACCAACCATTCCTGTAATCTGATTGGGAAGTATGGGAGTTCCCGATTGAGCAAATAGGGTTGCAAACCAAAAAACAAAAAGAATGGTCGGGATCCTTTTTAAATATTTTTTTATTAATTGAGGAATTGAAATATAATTTCTTTTCATAAAGGGAAGAAAAAAGAGTTATTTTTTTTAAAGACTTTCCAAATTTAGCAAATCTGTTTTATTTACATTTGGAAACAATAATTTATTAATCCCCCTAAACAATTTTTTAAAATGAAAAAAAACAAAGTAACGGTTACTGATGCTTTTAAGTCCTTTATATGGCCAAGGAGAAAAATTGTTTTCGTAGGATTGGTGCTGATTGTAATTAGCCGTTTGGCCGGGTTAGTGCTCCCGGGCGCGAGTAAATACCTTATGGATGATGTAATAATTCATAAAGATTTAGGGATGCTTAAAATATTGCTTTTAGCCGTTTCGGGGTCTATTTTAATTCAATCAATTACCTCATTTCTTCTTACAAAAATGTTAAGTGTGGAGGCCCAGCATCTGATTTCGCTGCTCAGAGTAAAAGTGCAGAAACAAATCCTTTCGCTACCGGTTCGGTATTTCGATAATAATAAGTCGGGTGCTTTGGTTTCAAGAATTATGGTTGATGTTGAAGGGGTTCGGAATCTGGTTGGAACAGGGCTGGTTCAGCTGGTGGGAGGTACCCTTACAGCTGTAATATCATTAATTCTTTTAATAAAGATTAGTGCCATGATGACATTTTATGTTTTGGTGCCTATTGGAATTTTTGCATTTATCGCTCTTAAAGCATTTGCCATCATAAGGCCGATTTTTAAAAAGAGAGGAGAAATAAATGCCGAAGTTACCGGAAGGTTAACCGAAACAATTAGTGGGATAAGAGTAATAAAAGGATTTAATGCCGAAAATCAGGAAACAAAAGCCTTTGAAAAAGGAGTAGAGCAGCTTTTTCTAAACGTAAAAAAATCACTTACATCCACTGCACTTATTACAAGTGCATCGGCATTATTGCTTGGCCTTGCATCCACTGCCATTATGGGAATCGGGGGTTACCGGATTATGGAAAACCAAATGACCATAGGAGAATTTCTCTCTTTTACCCTTTACCTTGGTTTTATGATTGCCCCAATCGTTCAGATGAGCAACATTGGAAGCCAGCTTACCGAGGCATTTGCCGGTTTGGACAGAACCGAGGAAATTATGAATATGGAGCCTGAGAATGATAAAACAAACCGAACCATTCAAATTAAAAACCTTACCGGAAATATAAAATTTGAAAATGTTTCTTTTGCTTATCAGGAAGGGCAGGAGGTGGTAAGAAATATAACCTTTGAAGCACCCAATGGATCGGTTACGGCTTTGGTTGGAACATCCGGTTCGGGGAAAACAACAATTGCCTCTCTTGCCGCCTCATTTATCAAAGCCGATTCAGGAGTAATAACTGTGGATGGCAATGATATTTCAAAGGTTGATTTAAACACCTACCGGAAACACCTGGGAGTTGTTTTGCAGGATGAGTTTTTATTTGAGGGGACCATAAAAGAAAACATTCTTTTTCCCCGGCCTGAATCAACCAAGGAGGAGTTGCAGAAAGCCGTAGAAGCTGCCTATGTAAATGAATTTTCCGACCGTTTTGAAAAGGGGCTGGATACTTTAATTGGTGAAAGGGGGGTAAAACTTTCAGGAGGTCAGCGCCAACGCATTGCCATTGCAAGAGCGATATTGGCTGATCCGAAAATTATTATTCTGGATGAAGCCACATCAAATCTGGATACCGAAAGTGAAACCCTTATTCAAAAAAGTCTGAGCGGGTTAATTAAAGGCAGAACCACCTTTGTAATTGCCCACAGGTTAAGCACCATCAGGCAGGCCTCACAGATACTTGTGATTGAAGATGGAACAATAGTAGAACGTGGTACTCATCAGGAATTAATTGACAAAAAGGGAAGGTACTTTGAACTATATACTTACCAGGTGCGGATATAAGTGAGAGATGGATTATTATAATCGGCAATCCAATTAAATTCAAAAAAAAAGTCCCAGGTCCCAAATTTCAAGCCCCAAAATCAAAGGAAGACAAACAGCCATGGGCTTTTTGAGCGAGCGGGTGCACAAGCACAGATAATTAAAACATCAACTTCAAAGGGGGGGGGCAAATTATGAGGAATCACTAGGTTCTCCCCAAAAACCTGAGGTAAAACTAAAATTAGTTTACCCTGAAGAAATGCGTGAGGCGAATTAATATCTCCGAATATTTAGCCGATTGAAACCCGGGAACCTTTAGAAAAACACCTTTATAGTTAATGAATCATCAGAATAAAAAAGAATACTTGCTTCCATCCTTCGGTGGCGGACTTTCAATTTTCTTTTTCATTACTTGGGGCTTCAAATTTGGAATTTGGGGCTTGGGATTTTTTTAATCAAAAAGTTGGCTTGCGTAACTTCTTATTCATTATAAATTAAGTCCAATAAAGTATTCCCCACTGCCTTAAGAGTTTCTTTGTCAATAATGGAGAGATTATCCTTGTGGGTATGATGGAAGTTTCCGAAATCGCCTGTGTAAGGGTTGTAATGAATGAGGTCAATACTTGGGATCTGGGCAAGGGTATTTACATAGTAATGGTCATCTGTTAATTGCCGGTAATCTTTATTATTGATAAAAAATTTTGTGTAACCGAGACGGGCAGCTGTTTGCCAAACTTTTTCAACCACATTGGCACCATAATGCATGGAATGGCCTTCCTTGGAAAAAACAGCATCTTTCGCTCCAACCATATCCAAAAGAATTCCATATTTTGGCTGATAATTTTTTACGGGAGGATTTTTTGCCCAGTATTGTGACCCAAGGCACCAGGTATCAGCCTTATCCTGCATCATGATATCCTGGGGCTGACCGTAATCTTCCACGTCAAAAAAAATGAAATCAATTCCAACTTCAGGTTTTGTTGTATCCAAAAAAATTTGCCTGGCAATTTCCATCAATACGGCCACTCCGCTTCCTCCGTCATTTGCAGCATCAATCGGAAGGGTTCTGTTTTGAGTGTCGCGGTCGGCAAATGGTCTGGAGTCCCAATGAGAAAAAAATAATATTCTGTTGTTGTCTTCCGGTTTATACCTCGCAATAATATTTTTGCAGGGAACTTTTTTTCCTGTAAAAACCGTTACTTCCGCTTCTTGGATAATTATATTTAAGCCATAATTTTTCATTTTATTTTCAAGATACAGGGCACATTTTTTTTGAGCCTCTGTCCCCGGAACCCTTGGGCCGAATTCTACTTGCTTTTTAATAAAAGAAAAAGCTGAATCAGCATTAAAACCGGGGGGAACTTTAAAATCCTTTTTTATTGCCGGCAATTCCGCATTCGTTTCCTTTTCATTCTTTGGTGCTTTTTCCTTTTCATTGCGGCAGGAACTAAAAATTAATAACAAAAACCAGGCAAATGCGGCATATTTATTAAATTCCTTTTGCAATTTTTCACCCCGATTAAATAGCATTTTTATCAGATATAAAATTATTTAACTTATGTTAGACAAAGGATAGTTTCTTTCTCTCAAAATAATATTTTAAGTCGTAAGACCTAAGTCGTAAGTCATAAGTCATAAGTCATAAGTGTTTTAAGTCCTTAGCCGTTTTTCTTGCTCTAATTATCCTCAAATAATTACTGAATCTTCATTAATCAATCTTTAGACTTACAACTTTAAACCAACAACAATTTTAACTTAACCCCCGCTTTCCCCCTCCATCGCCCATGTTGAACCTTCTTTCCCGTCTTTAATTGAAATTCTAAGCTTAGCCAGCTCATCTCTTATCATATCCGAAGTGGCAAAATCCTTTTTTAATTTTACCTCTTTCCTGATAATTAAAATTGCATTCATAAGGTCTTTTGCAAGGGAACCGGTTTCCTCCGATTCTTCCTTTAACCCCAGGATATCAAAAACAAAATCATGAATAGTTTTTTTTAACAAATCAAGCCCGGGGCTATCAATCGTCTCCTTTTTCTCTGCAACAAGATGGATTATCCGGGCGGCCTCAAATAATGTAGCAATTACAATCGGACTGTTAAAGTCATCATTCATGGCAGCATAGCAATTATCCCTGATTTCGGCAACGTTTACGGTTGATTTTTCAGAAACTTGCAAGTTGTTCATTAGGGCGAAGCTGTTCATTAACCTTTTCAAACCTTTTTCGGCTGATTGCAAAGCAAAATTTGAAAAATCGAGGGTACTCCGGTAATGCGCCTGTAAAATAAAAAAACGGATGGTCATGGGGCTGTAAGGCTTTTCAAGCAATTTATTATCCCCTGAAAAAAAATCGTCTAAGGTTATAAAGTTGCCCAATGATTTTCCCATTTTTTGGCCGTTGATGGTTATCATATTATTATGAATCCAATACCTTACCGATTCCTTTTTTCCTGCCGCGATTGATTGGGCTATTTCGCACTCGTGGTGAGGGAAAAGCAAATCCATGCCACCTCCGTGAATGTCGAATACTTCCCCCAGGTATTTTTGGCTCATCACCGAACATTCAATATGCCAGCCCGGAAATCCCTCCCCCCATGGCGAGGGCCAGTGCATTATATGTTCGGGCGAAGCATTTTTCCAAAGCGCAAAATCCCGTGGATTCCTTTTTTCTTGAGTTCCTTCCAATTCCCTGGTGTTGCTAAGCATCTCATCCGGTACTCTTCCGGAGAGTTTACCGTAGTTATGTAATTTGGAATACTTTTCCACATCAAAATAAACCGAACCATTTATTTCGTAGGCAAAGCCGTTTTTAATAATTTCCTGTATCATGGTTATTTGTTCAATGATATGGCCCGATGCCCTTGGTTCAATGCTTGGGGGCATAACATTTAATTTTTCCATATTCTGATGAAAGCGGTGCGTGAAATATTGAACAACTTCCATTGGTTCCAGTTGTTCGAGGCGGGCTTTTTTTGCAATCTTATCTTCTCCCGAATCTGCGTCATTTTCGAGGTGGCCAACATCTGTTATGTTTCTCACATACCTTACTTTATAGCCAAGGTGGGTAAAATACCTTGATGCCATATCAAAAGTTATGTATGGCCTTGCATGGCCCAGGTGGGCATTGCCATAAACGGTGGGCCCGCATACGTACATTCCCAAATGGGGCGGGTTTAATGGTTTGAAGATTTCCTTTTTTCGGGTAATGGTGTTATAAACTGTAACTTCATTCATAAGTTTTGATTGGAAGCCGCAAAGGAACAAAGAATTTTTTGTTGCGATTTGTAAAACTTGTAAAGAATTTTTTTTCAATTTAAATTAAGTTCAAAAAAAAACCCCGGCAAGAGCCAGGGTTTGGAAACGGGCAATAAAATTAATTTTATTTTTTTTCTTCTTCAATTACTCCATCTCCGATGTATTTAAAGTTTTTATATTTTTCGATGGTGGTGAGAATTCCGTCTTTGTCATAAATGTATTTTTCACCATCTTTAAGCCTTCCTCCTTTAAAGAATCCTTTTTGTGAAACTTGTTTGTTTTTGTTGTACAGCGTATTGTTTCCTTCACCGTTAAATACAGAAACAGCCTCGTTCACTTTTTCATCCTTCGTTACAACCGAAGTAACTTTTTCGGGTACATCGGGTTTTGTTTCAATTATTTTCACTTCAGGTTTTACCGGTTCAAACTCTTTTGATTTTTCGGTGTTTAAAACGCCTGCCTCATCAAAAACCTTTACTGATTTCAGGTCGCCATTGGAAAAAAATTCTTTAAATTCTCCGGTTTCCTTCCCTTCCTTAATATCACCAATAATCATTAACTGGCCATTTTCATGGAAATATTTTTGAGTGCCGTCTCTTTTGCCGGTTTCATTAAAAACAAACTCCTGTTGGGGTTGGCCATTTTCATGATATCTTTTAAAAGCTCCGGTGTTCCGGTTGTTTTTCCACATTCCCTGTTCCTGGAGCTGGCCATTATTATAATAAATTTTGTATTCACCGTTGGGCCGGTTATTTGAAAATGTTATTTCACTCTGTACTTTTTCATTGGGGAAATATTTAACCCAAATGCCGTCTTTACGGTTATCCTGGTATTTGCCTTCCTCCACCTTTTGTTCGGGTTTATATTCCGGAAGGTTTATCATATTCCCAAAATATATCCAATGTCCTTGCTTAAAATTGCTTTCATCAACCTTATTAATGGTATCCCCGTTGTAAACCTGATACGACTGGCTTAGGAGGACATGGAGAAAGAGAGTGGTAAATATCGAAAGCATGTGTTTTGTTTTATGTGATTAACCATCTAATAATCACAACGAAAATAATCAAAAAAAAATTAAATCCTATTAATATTAGACAAATCAATAATTTTAATAGATAACTTTAAAACCCAAAGTTAATTCTTTTTCATATTATGTATCATATCAGAAGTCATTTTTTTTAAATTGAATTTTGGTTTCCATCCCCAGTCATTTTTCGAAAAACTGTCATCAATGCTTACGGGCCAGGAATCGGCATATTTTTGACGGTGATCAGGTTTGTAGGATATTTTAAAACCGGTGATATGGGTTTCAATTTCATTTGCCAGATCTTTGGGAGAAAAACTCATGGCCGCAATATTATAGCTTGAACGGACTGAAATTCTTTCCGATTGGGCTTCCATAAGCTCGATAGTTCCCCGGATTGCATCGGGCATATACATCATTGGAAGAGCGGAATTTTTGTTTAAAAAACAACGGTATGATTTTTTTATGAGTGCTTCATGAAAAATATGCACCGCATAATCAGTAGTTCCTCCTCCGGGTTGTGATTTATGGCCAATCAGGCCGGGGTACCGTAAACTCCTGATATCTATATTGTGTTTCCGGTAATAATATTCGCACCATCTTTCACCTGCAAGTTTACTAATTCCATAAACGGTGCTGGGTTCTGTAATTGTAAACTGAGGGGTATTTACCTTAGGCGTATTGGGCCCGAAAACGGCAATGGAACTGGGCCAGAAAATTTTTTGAATTTTTCTTTTGGATGCAATTTCAAGGATATTGAACAATCCGTTTACATTTAATTTCCAGCCGAAGGCCGGGTTTTGTTCAGCTGTAGAGGAAAGCAGGGCTGCGAGCAAATAAATTTGGGAAGGTTTATGCTTTTTAATTATTTCATAAAGCCGCCTGTGGTCCAAAACGTCAAGAATTTCATAAGGCCCGCCTTCAAATACTTCATAGCCGGGAGTTTTAATATCGGCAGCAATAACAGATGAACTACCATAAATCCTTCTTAGTTCAACAATGAGTTCAGTTCCTATTTGCCCGCCCGCACCTATTACAAGAATTGTTTCTTTCTTTTTCATTATGACAATTAAAAATGGAAATGCAAATTTAAAAAAGCAATTGTATAGTGAAAATCGAAGAAATGTTTTACCTTGATTTTTCTTTGTATGTTAAAAACTGGCTCAGGGTTACGAGGATGAAGGTAAAAATGGAACTTACTATTATCCTGAGTAGGGTATGAAAAAATTCATTAAAACTGAAAGCTTCAAAATAAAAAAAAACAAAATGGTGTATAAAAATCATAATTCCCGAATAGGTTACAAACCAAGCCAGGCCCATTTCCTGAATGTTTGGCCGGAGGCCGAATTCATAACCCTCACGTGGTGAAAGAAGTTTTAAAATGAAGGCCCGTGAATAGGAAAGAAAAACACAGGCCGATATATGAAGGCCCGGGGTACCGGTAAAAACATCCATAAAAAACCCCAGCATAAATCCCAGGAGTAAAGTTATCCATGGCTGCATTTCAAACGGAAGCCAAAGGATAAAGAGGATATATAAATAAGGGTTGATGTAACCTCCAAGCCCAATGTTATTAAGGACCAGGGCTTGTAAAA
Source organism: Flavobacteriales bacterium (assembly GCA_023250995.1). Lineage (GTDB taxonomy): Bacteria > Bacteroidota > Bacteroidia > Flavobacteriales_H > JAHEZO01 > JAHEZO01. The sequence continues at coordinate 16,404 of JAHEZO010000021.1, forward strand.
GAATTAAAAAAACAAACCTGAGGATGCTATTGGCTACCTGTGAGAACATAATTATTCTTTAAAATCGTTTTCAAGAATTTCTTGTTCATTCTTTAAAATATTTTTAACAACATATACATAGGTAAGGCGGTTAAACTCGGTTGAAAGACGAAAACGTATGTTAAAATAATTTTCGCCCGGAGGCACTTCAAATTCATCCACCCAACCAAGCAAAATTCCTTCGGGGAAAATTCCGGATCCTGATCTTGTTACAATGGTATCGCCTTTTATCAGTTCCACATGCCTTGGAATGTCGCTTAGGGTGGCATACTCATAGTTTCCTCCTTCCCAGCTGGCAATGCCGAAATAATCATTTTTCTTAAGTTTCGCACTAATTTTTGTTTCCTTGTGAAGCAGGGATATTACCGAGGAAAAATTTTCGGAAACTTTATTTATTATTCCAACCACTCCATTGGAACAAATAACTCCCATGCCCGGTTCAATTCCCTGTACGCGGCCGCGGTCAATAACAAGAAAATTATTTCGTTTGGTGGTGCTGCTGTTAATTACTTTGGCGTTGAGGTATTTATACTGTTGTTTATAAACCGTATCACTGAGTAATAAAAAATCCCCGCTGATTTTAATAAAAGAATTTTTCGAATAGGTGTTTAATCTGGCATTTTCACGGGCAAGATCCTCATTGGTTTTTTTTAATTCAATATATTCGGTGAGGTTGTTCAGGCCGGCATAAATACTGCCCGAAATTTCATTGGTTGAGCTTAAGAAATTAGCATTTTGAAATTTGTTGCTCTGTACAAGAATAAAAAATGAAACAACTTCCAAAAGAAGAAATAAGAAAGTGAAATGATGCCGCCAGATAAAATTCAGAAGGTTGTTCATGAGGGATTCCGGCCGGTTTCTAAGGATTAAAGAATTTTTTTTACCTCACCGCAAAAGGGGAATGGGGCTTTTATCTTATGAGAAACGGAAATCTGTCGGCATTTTTCAGTGCAATTCCGGTTCCCCTTGCAACAGCCCTGAGAGGGTCATCGGCAACATGAACCGGTAATTTGGTTTTTAATGAAATTCGTTTATCCAACCCCCTGAGCATTGAACCTCCTCCGGTAAGGTAAATTCCGGTTTTATAAATATCAGCTGATAATTCCGGAGGGGTCATTTCAAGGGCTCCCATCACCGCTTCTTCAATTTTCGAAATTGATTTATCCAGTGCATGGGCAATTTCCTGATATGAAACATGAATTTCTTTTGGAATTCCGGTCATTAAATCACGGCCATGTACCGCATAATCGGGCGGGGGCTCATCTAATTCAATCATGGCTGCCCCTACTTCAATTTTTATTCTTTCGGCACTTCTTTCGCCAATGAGTATGTTGTGTTGCCTGCGCATATAATCTTCTATATCACTGGTAAATTCATCGCCCGCAACCCGAATCGACTTATCGCAAACAATTCCCCCTAACGCAATTACTGCAATATCACTGGTTCCTCCGCCAATATCAATAATCATATTCCCCATGGGTTCTTCCACATCTATTCCAATTCCAATTGCAGCCGCCATGGGTTCGTGAATAAGATAAACCTCCTTTGCACCGGCATGTTCCGCAGAGTCCCTTACCGCCCGTTTTTCGACTTCCGTAATTCCGGATGGAATGCAAATTACCATTTTAAGGGAAGGGGTGAAAAGGCGTTTGCCCGGATTAATCATTTTTATTAAATGGCGAATCATGTGTTCGGCTGCATGAAAATCGGCAATAACCCCGTCCTTTAACGGCCGAATTGTTTTTATGCCTTCATGCACCTTGCCGTGCATTTGCTGAGCCCTGCGGCCAACGGCAATAACATTCCCGGTGGCACGGTCAACCGCTACGATGGAGGGTTCGTCAACCACCACTTTATCATTGTGAATAATAATGGTGTTTGCTGTGCCAAGGTCAATGGCAATTTCCTGTGTGAAAAGATCAAATAAACCCATTGTAATTTTTTAAGCTACGAATTAAAATAATTAAGAAAGGTGCGGAAAGGGGGGTATTAGAAAAGAATGAACATATCAATGTTTAAAATGACGGGTGCCGGTTAAAACCATGGCCAAATTATTATTGTTGCAATAATCAATGGACTCTTTGTCTTTTACCGACCCCCCCGGCTGAACAACGGCCGTAATTCCTGCCTTTGAAGCAATTTCAACACAATCAGGAAAAGGAAAAAATGCATCAGAGGCCATTACGGCTCCATGGAGGTCGAATCCAAACGAGCTTGCTTTGGCGATGGCTTGTTTTAATGCATCCACCCTTGAGGTTTGGCCGGTTCCGCTTGCCAGCAATTGTTTGTTTTTGGCCATTACAATAGTGTTTGACTTTGTATGTTTTACAAGTATGTTGGCAAACACCAAATCGCTCATTTCAGAATCAAAAGGCAATTTAGTGGTAACCACTTTAAAATCCGAGAGGTTGTCAATTTTTGTATCGCGGTCCTGCTCAAGAAACCCATTCAGTGCCGACCGGATTTGTTTACCTGGAGAAACAATTTTTTTCTGTTTTAAAATAATCCGGTTTTTTTTCTGCAATAAAATTTCAAGGGCTTTTGTTTCATAACCGGGAGAAATCACCACCTCGAAAAATAATTTATTTAATTCAACGGCTGTTTCTTCATTTAAAATTTTATTGGTGATAATGATCCCTCCGAAGGCAGAAACGGGGTCTCCTGCAAGAGCATCTTTCCAGGCCTGTAAAGAATTTTCCCGGGTGGCCACCCCGCAGGCATTATTGTGTTTAAGAATTGCAAAGGTGGTTTCACTCAATTTGCCATTTATTATTTGCCTTTCCTTGGCAGGAGTATCATTTTCCGAATCCAAATAATTATTAAGGGATTCAAAATCATTTATCAGGAAAATGGCGGCATCTATATCAAGCAAATTATTATAGGATAATTCTTTTCCGTTAATTTTTTCGAACATTTCTTCCAAATCACCATAAAAAATTCCTTTTTGGTGAGGGTTTTCACCATAGCGAAGGACATTTATTTTCGATTTTTTTAAATCACGGAATAATTCCGAATCCCCGGAGGAAGAATTTTTATTTCCCGAAAAATAGTTGAAAATTTCACGGTCGTATTTGGAAGTAATTCCGAATGCTTCCCATGCCAGGTTTTTTCTTTCTTCAAGAGTTGTTTCACCTTTTTTGTTTGATAAAACACCCATTAGAAACCCATATTGATTTTTTGATGAAATGGTTACTACATCCCTGAAATTTTTGGCTCCGGCCCTTATCAGGGATATTCCTCCAATATCAATTTTTTCAATTATTTCGTCTTCGGCTGCACCAGAAGCCACTGTTTCCTCGAATGGATAAAGGTCAACAATAACTAAATCAATGGGAGGTATTTCATATTTCTCCAGCTGCAATACATCGCTTTCCAGTTCTCTCCTGCCAAGAATTCCTCCAAAAATTTTAGGGTGAAGGGTCTTTACCCTCCCGCCAAGGATGGAGGGATAGGAGGTTAATTTTTCGACCGGAGTTACCGGAATATTTAATTTTTCAATCAATTCCCTTGTGCCGCCAGTAGAATAAATCTCAATGTTTAATTCAGCTAGTTTTTGCACAATTTGTTCAATTCCTTCCTTGAAAAAAACAGAAATTAATGCTGAACGGATTATTTTGTCATTCATATAAAAAGTATTTAGCGGGCTGCAATTTTATGAAGTAATAAAATAGAATCAATGGTTTGTTGATAAATCATAAGTTATTGTTGATATGTGCAGTGTTTGGTTTTTCCGTTTATCCGGTTAAATATACCGCTCATCATTAAAAAAATTCCTTCAGCTCAATTGGTGTAGTTTAATGATTATGGTGAATATAATTTCACCCCAAAGTAATTTTTAAACCGAGCTTATGAAAAACAAAAAAATCTTAATTCTGATCCTCTCCGTACATCTTGGGGTTGCCAATAGTTTTGGTAAAAATGATTCAAACGTAAATAAACCAGGGGAAAAAAATGAAAAAAAGGATGCAAATCCGCCACAAATTATGGCCGGGTGCTCCCCTGCTACTTCCCATGCCGACCTCGATATAAATAATACAAAGGCAATGATTCACACAGGGGGTGATATGTGGTGGGACCTCATCGGGTCGCCACGGTATGAAATTCCAAAATCATCGGGTTGTGATGCCATGTTTTCAGGAGCACTTTGGCTGGGTGGAAAAGATGTGAGCGGCCAGCTAAAAGTTGCCTCCCAAACCTACCGGAACCAGGGAAATGATTTTTGGCCCGGGCCTTTGAGTACCATCACTGCTGAAGTTTCTCCTGCAACCTGTTTGAAATACGACAAACTTTTTAAAACTACCAGGGATGAGGTGGAAGAATTTTCCAATTGGTTTAATTTAGGTTTAACTGACCCTCAAAAGCAGCAAAGCGATTTTCCGGATTATCAAATTCCGCAAAGCATTTTGGATTGGCCCGCCCACGGCAGGAGTTTCGATCCTTACAATGAAGATTTTTTCCTTGCTCCTTTTTATGATAATAATAACGATGGTATTTATAATCCGCTGGATGGTGATTATCCAGGCTATGATTTAAAAAATGAGCATGATTGTTCTCAAAAAGCAGGAAACATTTATGGCGACCAAAACCTTTGGTGGGTTTTTAATGATAAGGGAAACATCCACACCCAAACCGGTGCAGCTTCAATTGGAATGGAAATAAGAGCCCAGGCCTTTGCCTTTGCCACCAACGATGAGGTGAATAACATGACCTTTTATAATTACGAATTGATAAACCGTTCAACGTATACCCTTACAGAAACCTATTTCGGGGTTTTTGCTGATGCAGATCTGGGAAATTTTGAGGATGACCTTGTGGGATGTGATGTAATGAGAGGCCTTGGATACTGCTATAACGGAGATAATGTAGATGAAGATCAGGGGGGAGCCAAAGGATATGGGTCACAGCCACCGGCCATTGGGATGGATTTTTTTCAGGGACCGTTTCAGGATAACGATGATATGGATAATAACACAGGTACAGGCTTAAATGAAGCACTCAATGGGGTGGGATATGGAGATGGAATTAAGGATAATGAAAGATTTGGAATGAGGCGGTTTATATATTTTTCCAGAACAGGTTCCAGCTGGGGAACCGACCCGGTGATTGCAACGGATTATTACAATTATCTTAGAGGGATTTGGAAAGACGGAACAAAGATGACTTATGGAGCGGATGGCCACGGAGGAACCCAGGAAGCTGATTTTATGTTTCCCGATAATACCGACCCTCTTGCCTGGGGAACTCATGGAATTCAGCAACAACCCTGGAGTGAAACAACAGAAATGAATAAAGCAGGTGACCGCAGGTTTCTTCATTCCGCAGGGCCATTCACCCTGCAACCAGGGGCAACCAATAACATAACTACCGGTGTTGTTTGGGCAAGAGCCACCGCAGGAGGGCCATGGGCCTCGGTGGAAGCTCTGCGGAAAGCCGATGATAAAACACAAGCTATGTTCGATAATTGCTTCAGGGTTCTCGAAGCCCCCGATGCCCCTGATTTATCCATAAGGGAATTAGACCGGGAGCTGATAATTTTTATTGAAAACAAACCGTTTTCGAATAATTATAAAGATGAATTCAATGGAACTGATCCCTTTTTAATTCCGCCAACCGTGGTGGATATTGATGGTGATGATACTATGGATTACTTTCTTACCGGTGAGGAAAAAGCCCGTTATTCAACATATTATTTTGAAGGATACCAGATTTTCCAGGTGAAAAATCCATCTGTTTCAGCATCTGATTTACACAACCCCGAGCTGGCAAGGCTTGTTGCGCAATGTGATATAAAAAACGGCATTGCCAAAGTGGTAAATTATAATTATAACCCTGAAACAAATTCAAATGACGGAATTTTGGAAGTTAATGGTGAAGACCTTGGGATATGCCATTCTTTCAGAATCACCGAAGATAAATTTGCAACAGGTGATAAACGGCTTGTGAACCACAAAAAGGTATATTTCATGGCTGTTTCATATGCTTATAACCACTCACCCTATAATGAATACGATCCTTTTGATCCCAAAAAATTAAACGGTCAAACAAAACCTTACCTGGCAAGCCGAAAATCTGCCACAGGTCCAATTTCTGTTTATCCTGCCATCCCGCATAAAAATCAAATGGAATTTGATGGAACCATTTTAAATTCAAATTATGGTGATGGTGTTGAGATTACAAGAATAGAAGGAAGGGGAAATGGTGGTTTGCCAATATATTTAAAAAGAGAAAGTCTGGAAGAAGCTGCATTAAACGGAAGAGTTCTTCACCCGGTTTATGAAAAGGAAAAAGGCCCGGTAAAAATTAAAGTGATTGACCCTTTAAATGTTCCAAACGCAGAATTTTTTTTAAAATTTATTGATAGTGTTTCTTCTCCTGTTGCAGGAGGGTTACATTGGTATTTATACGAAAAGGGAAAAGAGGACCAAGGTGTTTTTTCAGATAAATCAATTTCGGTAGAAAATGAACAGCTGTTGCTCAACTGGGGCATTTCTGTAACAGTAAAGCAGGTAGAACAACTTAAAACAAGTGATGTTTCAAAAGAATACGGGGATGATTTTTTAGAGTCAAAAATTTCTTTTGAAGACGAAAATAAAATGTGGCTGACTGGCGTTGGAGATGCCGATGGAATTACACCGCAGAACTGGATCAGGTCCGGCACTTCTTTGGATCTTTCAAACCCGGAATATGATGACAGGCATTACAAAATCCCGCTAACCACAGGTGGTACCCAAAATGTTTTTATGGATGAAAAACAGGTTTACGAATCGTTGATTGGGGGAACCTGGGCTCCTTATTTGTTTTGTTCACAAGAGCCACATGGCCCGGTTCCAGAGGCTTCCATTTACGATTTTCCAAATCCTAATTCTACCCTTGCATTATTTAAATTAAAGTTTTTGCAAAGCGTGGATATAGTTTTTACTTCAGATAAAGAAAAATGGACAAGGTGCCCTGTTCTTGAAATGCAAAATGAACCTGCGGCTTCAAGAGGTGTAATCATTAACGGAGTAAATTATTATTATCCCAATGTTCCCGGGCCTGTGCCAAGCGGAAAAATAAAAGGGTTTATAAGGAGTGCCCGATCGCTGGATAAAAACGGAAATCCGGGGGCTTCTTCGGACTTGCTTTCGTCCAATGATCCGTTGAACCCGAATTTCATATCGGCATTTGGCATGAGTTGGTTTCCGGGTTATGCTGTTAATATTGAAACAGGAGAAAGGCTGAACATTGCTTTTGGTGAGGATTCCTGGCTTGGTGCTGAAAATGGAAATGACTTGATTTGGAATCCAACGCCAAATATCTTTGAAGGCCCATTTAATGATGTGCGGTTTGGAGGGAAGCATTACATATTTGTTTTCAGGAACAATGTGGATGAAGATTTTGATTCAAACAATCCACTGACAAACCCTGCCGACAGAATGCCCTCCTACGATTCAGGAAAATTTTTATTTGAACAGTTAAGTAAGGCAAAACGCGATATTGATATCGGGTTTAAAAATGTTTACCGGACCGCCATGTGGGTTGGATTGCCCTTATTGAAAAAAGGTTTTTCATTTCTTTCTATGAAGGATGGATTAATTCCTGGCGGGGCCACCGTGAGCATAAGAGTTAGTAAACCTTATGAGGCATATGGAACTCAAAGTTTACTTTCTCCCTCCGGCCAATTAACAGTTGGGAATAAATATTTTGTTGATAAGGGTCCCATTTCTCACAATGGAAAAATTTTTAATCACGGTGAATATTTTTTGGCCGAAACAAACTCTTTTATTGCAACGGGAACCGATTTGATTGAAAATTTATTTTCATCCGAAAATCTGGGATTGCCCTTTTATTCGTTCAACACCTTTGACCTTGCAGTAAAAAAGGATAGTTTCCCGGCTCTTGAAGACGCATTGAAATTAATCAACATCGTACCAAATCCATATTATCAGTACTCAGAATACGAAACAGATAAAGTTGATACGAGGGTAAAAATCATTAATTTGCCCGAAAACTGTGTGGTAAGAATTTACACTGTAAATGGCTCACTTGTAAGAACATTAAAAAAGAACGACAATACCATAACCTCAATGGAATGGGATTTAAAAAATGAAGTGCGGGTACCCATTATCAGCGGGATGTACATTGTCCATGTAGAGGTTCCGGGGGTGGGGGAGAGGACACTTAAACTAATGTGTATCATGCGGCCGGTGGATGTGGATGCGTTTTAGGAAATAATTTATTAACTGATGTTACGCACATCTCTATTTCAAATTACAAATTACATTAATCAAATTGCAAATAAATTCCAATGATCAATAAAGAAAATTCTAAACCGCTAAAGAAGGTTCTTTCGACAATAATCGAAAAATAAAGATAGCAGACGATTTGAAAGTTGAAATTTTGATATTGAATATTATTTGTATTTTGAAATTTGTATTTTGGAAATTAATGTTTTGGCGTAACTTCAGTTATTAACTCATGTTACGCAAATTAAATTGAATAAGTCCCAAGCCCAAAATTTCAAGCCCCAAAATCAAAGGACTACAAACTTTCATGGGCTTTTTGGGCGAGCGGGTGCAGAAGCACAACAAGTAAGATGAAAAGGGAAAACGATCTCTGTTAAAGATTAATGCGGTTTCCGGCAGATGTCATTTTGAATTTAAGAACTGTTAAAAATACTTGGGAACCAATGGACAAAAAGCCGAAAAACTTGGTGCTTTAAATTTGGATTTTTTTATCAAAAAGTTTGCAAGAGAAACATCAGTCAAAAAGTTAAAATATTTTTGTATCATATTAAAAATTGAATTATGAAAAATTTATTTTTTATTTTTT
>JAHEZO010000295.1 GCA_023250995.1 Flavobacteriales bacterium
AAAATGGTTTTTTTAAGGGCAAAAGTTATGGGTGGAACATCCATTGTTAACCAGGCCCTGCTGAATCGCTTTGATGAAATAGCACTTAAAGATTGGAAAAACGAATCGGGAGTAGACTATTTTGAATTGCAGAAAATGAACCAATGGTATGATAAAGTAGAAAGCTCCCTTCAATTGCACACCTTCGCCAAAGAAGAATTCAACAATAACGCAAAAATTTTTACTTCTGCCTGCGATTCGCTGGGATATGGTTGGAAATATCTCCGCAGGGCACAGGGCGATTGTGCACTTGAAAAAGGAAACGACTGCCTGGCCTGTTTGGGTGGTTGCCACCGCGATTCCAAGCAAAGTTCGCTCGTGGCATTTATCCAAAAAGCCGAAGCTGAAGGCCTAGAAATTTTATCCGAATTTTTTGTGGATACCATCGAAAATAAAAACGGAGAAATAACTGTAAACGGAATAAAAAACGGAGAAAAAAAATCTATTCGTTCAAAAAATATTATTCTTGCAGCAGGGGCCTTCGGCACTACCGGAATTCTTCTCAAATCAGGGTTCGGTAAAAACATACCAGCCCTGGGTAAGAAATTCTCCTCTCATCCTCAATTTATGTCATTTGGCTTTTTTGATGAATTTGTAGATTCCCACAAAAGTGCCTTCCAGACCGTTGCCTCCGATGACACCAATTTCAGAAAGAATGGCTTTAAGCTGGAAAATGTTTTTGCTCCACCCATTGCCATTGCAATGCTTATGAACAGAGGTGGAACCGAACATCATAAAATGATGAAACGATACCGGAACATGGCCTGCATTGAGGTGGCAGTCCGTGATCAGAATGTTGGAGAAATTAAAATTAACAACAAAGGAAAACTCATTGTAAAAAAAGAATTAACCGGGCAGGATTTAAAAAGAAGAGATGCCGGGTTGGAAACAGTAAAAAACATTTTTTCAAAAGGAGGGGCTAAAGAAATTTATCAGTCCCCGTTTTTTTTCGGCCTCCACCTGATGGGTGGCTGCACCATAGGTACAAATGAAAATAATTCTGTTGTAAATCCTCAGTTTCAGCTGCATGGTTATAAAAATATTTTTGTTGCCGATTCAAGTATTTTTCCCAATGCACCCGGGATAAACCCATCTCTCACCATTTTCGCATTGTCTCAGAAGTTGAGTGAAGAGCTGGGAAAGAGATAATTCATTCTAAAAAAAATAATAAGCAATTGGCAATAGGAATAAACAATAGGCAATAAGCAATAAGCAATTGGCAATAAACAATTGGCAATAAACAATAAACAATAAACAATTAACAAAAGGAACTAATTATTAAACCATTAAACCCTTAAACTTTTCAACTTTTAAACCTTTCAACCCATAAAAATAAACCTTTCAACTTTTCAACCATTAAACTAATAAACTCATGCCTCCCATGTCAAAAATCCTCAGTCAACCCGCCATCCGAACCATCAAAAGAATGGGCGATTTAATGCTTCCCAATACCTCTGAATTTCCTTCTTTTTCAGAAACCGGGTGCATTGAGCATATTGATGAAATTCTCGTTTTTGCACCTAAGGATGATATTTCTGGTTTGAATTTATTGCTTACGGTACTTTCCTTTTTCCCCGGTTTTATTCTTAAAATAATTATCAAAAAAATGGAAGAAAGCCATACAAAAGAAGGAGCTGTATCTTATATTTTCCGCCAACTCGACTTTGGCCTTAAAGGAATTATTTTCACCTGTTACTATTCGGGAAAAACCGGTAAATCCTTCTCCGGAAAAAATCCCCTCGACATTATCGGCTTTGAGTTTAAAAGGGTTATGCCCTGAGTTAGGAACAGGTATGAAATAAATTCCGAACGCTGATGACGCTTATTGCTATGATTAATTATGATTTTATCTGTGTTCCTCATAATCATCTGCGTCATCAGCGTTCCAATATTAAGAAATTATACTATACCTGTTCTTTTATTGCAAAATAATTTTATACCTTTGGGTATTATACCATTTGGTATAAAATATATAACAGCAATTTTTTTATGAAAGATTCGCCCTTTATTTACGGTACCACCGTAAGCATTCAATCTTTTACAGATAGAGAAACGGAATCTGAAAAACTGAAAAGCAATTTATTAAACGGAATCAATACCACCATTATTTCCCCTAGGCGCTGGGGTAAATCATCTTTAGTTGAAAAAGTAATTGCCGGAATCAGAAAAAAAGATAAAAAAAACAAAACCGTTATCATTGACCTTTTTTCCGTTAGTAATGAAGAAGAATTTCTTGAGAAGTTTGCCCAAGAAATCATAAAAGCATCCGCGGACCGGTGGCAGGAATGGATGAACAGCGGAAAGGAGTTTTTTAAGCAACTGATTCCAAAGTTTAGCATTGGCATTGACCCAAATTCTGATTTTAGCCTAAGCTTCGACTGGCATGAATTAAAAAAGAAAAGTGATGAGGTGTTAAACCTGCCGGAAACAATTGCAAGAAAAAAAGGATTTAAATTTATTATCTGCCTGGATGAATTTCAAAATCTGGCCAATTTTAACCACTATTTGACTTTTGAAAAAAAAATGAGATCCTGCTGGCAGCGCCACCAATCAGTAACCTACTGTTTGTACGGGAGCAAACGCCACATGATGACTGATATTTTCAATAACCCTTCAAAACCGTTTTATCGGTTTGGCGACATAATCCTGTTGCAAAAAATTCATACTCAAAAATGGATTTCTTTCATCATAAAAGGATTTGAGAGCACAGGAAAAAAAATTGATGAAAAAATGGCGGCAGCAATCCCTGAAGCAATGAAAAATCATTCGTGGTATGTTCAGCAACTTTCACATTATGTTTGGAATTTAACTCAAAAAAATGCCACTTTTACCGAACTCAATGCAGCTTTAAACGAATTGATAAATGCCAATTCCCCCCTGTACCAAAAAGAAACTGAAAACATAAGTCAAACCCAGCTAAATTTATTAAAGGCAGTGGCCAAAAACGAAACCCAATTTACCAGTGCTGCCGTAATGCAAAAGCATTTTTTAGGTACCCCTCGCAACGTAAGCAAAAACAAAATGATTTTGATTAAAAATGACATCATCCACGAAGTAAACAATGCATTGGAATTTGTTGACCCTGCCTTCGAATTATGGTTTAAAAAACAATATTTTAATCAATCTTACAATTTTTAATATCCACTATTAGCGGATTATTTTTGGGTAAAAGGTTTTATACCTTTAAGTATAATACTCTACGGTATAATTTTTAAAATTTTATGGATTC
>JAHEZO010000022.1:0-4788 GCA_023250995.1 Flavobacteriales bacterium
TATTCTCTGCAAGCGCATAATTTCCCATATACCAATATGTATTACCAATCCATTGAATAACCGATGCCAATCCCGAGCTATCACCAATTGATATTTTTAATTCCTTACTTTTATTAAAATGCTCCAGAGCCGCTTCCCTATTTTTCCTGGTAAGGTAATGAACTCCCAGGATTTGATAGAGCTTTCCCATGCCCTTTTTATCCTTTTTTAATTCAAACATCCGGAGAAGTTTAAGGTAACAGTTTAAGGCCTGGGTGAAATCCACTTGCTGATGATCCATTGCAGTCAGGAGGGAATCAACTGCTCGGTTTTCATAAAAAGGGCTTTCCGAAATTTTCAGGAGAGAATCAACGGCACTCATGTTTTGGCCTACTGAATTTTCCTTAAAAAAAAGAGAAAGAAAAAACAGAAAAAGGAAACGAATGCCTGATGAAATGGAATTTGATTTTAATTTCATGGTTGATTCAGGCCTTAAATCATTTGCTTTTTTTTATGATATTCTTAGTATCCGCCTGAGCGGTGGGCATTATGACCAGGTCGTTGATGGTTACGTGGGCTGGTCGAGAAGCAGTAAACCAAATGGCCTCTGCAATATCCCCTGCAGAAAGGGGTTTAAACCCATCATAAACACTTTTTGCCTTTTCCTTATCACCTTTATATCTCACCAAAGAAAATTCGGTTTCGGCTGCACCGGGGCAAATCCCCGTTACTTTAATGTTGTGTTGAACCAAATCTGCCCGCATTGCTTTGGTGAGTGCATCCACAGCAAATTTTGTAGCACAATAAACATTACCCTTAAGGTAAACCTCTTTCCCGGCAATAGATCCAATGTTAATGATATGCCCTTTTTTCCTCTTAATCATAAAGGGAAAAATCAATTTTGAAATATAAAGAAGCCCTTTGATATTTGTATCAATCATAGCTTCCCAGTCTTCCGGATTCCCATCATCAATAGTCCCGAATCCCGCTGCAAGTCCTGCATTATTAACCAGCACATCTATTTTTTTCCACTTTTCAGGCAATGAATTTATGGCTGCTGTTGCCACCCTGAAATTTCTAACATCAAAATTGAGTGTAATTACTGACGATTTAAATTTCTTTTTTAAACTCTCAGAAAGAGCTTTCAGTCTATCCGGTCTTCTGCCGGTAATAATAATATCAAAGTTATTTTCAGCAAATTTAATTGCTGCCGCTTCTCCAATTCCTGCTGTTGCTCCGCTGATAAATGCTATTTTTTTCATTTTATTTTTTTTAAAAAGCCCAACCCATTTTAAAACCGGCTGTAAGAGCAGGGTAAACCCTTTGTTGTTTTTCGGTGGTAACGGAGGAAACCAATAAATAGCGGGAATAATAATTATTCACTTTAATTACCCCAAGTGTTCTTTCCTTAATTCCTGCACCTGCAAAAATATCCAATGAAAATCCTCTTGCAAAAATATGTTGAAATCCGAGTTTTAGGTTTTCCTGAAAAATTATTTTCGAATTTGGCAATTCCACTTCTTCTGAATTCACCCAATGTTTTTCTTTCCATTCATCTTTTTTGTACATAAACTGAGGAGCAAAATAAAACCCCTGGAAAGCTGATTCGGTGAAAAAATAAAACCGCAATTCACTTTTATATGAAAAGCCCCGGAAATAATATTTTTCGGGCGGACGGAAGGAATAACTCGAATCCAGGACTTCCAGAATATCGTAAATCCGGTAACGCAGAAATAAATAGCCAAATTCGTTTTGGATGCTAAGGAATTTCAAAATTTTATTTTCAATTCCAATTTGCAATCCCGCATCAACATCAAGAAAGGTAAGCGGTGCAAATTTTACAACCAGGAATTTTTTTTTCAAACTATCGGGCTCTGGGTTCTTCGGAAAAGTTAACAAAGGGAGAAAAGACAACCACCAGAAAAGGATAATAACGGATGATGGCTTTTTCATTTCATGGAAGTTTTTTCCCGAATAAATTTTCTATTCGAATTACAATGGCCGGTTTTTTTGAAATTAATATCAAAATGAAAAGAAGAAAAGGCAAAAAGGGCAATTTATATCTTACAATAGCTCCCATTATGGGAGTTGTCCAACCGATTAACAAAGTCATAAAGATGACAAAAGAAAAACAAAATAATATCCATGGAGTATTTTTCCTTCCTGTCTGGCTAAAATGGAATAAATAAAAAATAATCAGCCCAAGGATAATTAAATTTTCAATTGATGCAGCTACAAGGAAAACAGAATCAGCTTCGAGAAGATGCGGGCGCAAAAACACGGATGAAAGGGCTTGCGGAATATGTTTAAAAAAACTTAAAGGGTTTGGTTCAAGATGGCCTATTTGAATCAGGCTTCCTGCGTTCCATAATTCGGCCACATTATAAAAATCTCTTTGTTTCTGGGCAAGGGTTTCCAGCAGATTGTATCCGGGAAAAATTAATTGAATATTTAAGATTCCCAGGATAAATAAAAAGTGTGTTATCCCAAATTTAACTGCAGCTTTTTCAGATCCAGAAATCTTTAAAATTACAAATGAAATAATGGCGGGAATGAAGCAGAACAGCACATAAGTTTTAACGATGGTTAAAAGGAGAAAAGAAAAAATCATTATAAAAAAATTATGGTAAGAAAATTTACCTTCTCCTGAACCAAATAAAAACTGGCTACCCCGGTCATTGTTTCCACTTAAATTTTTGGAAGATGGGTAAACGAAATCCAAGAATCTGCAAAAAGAGAAAACAAAAATGCCCAACGAAAATAAAATCAAACCCTCTTTTAAAACCCCCGAACCCCAGAACAGCACCGTTGGTATAAGAAAAACAGAAAAAAATAATTCTGTTTTCCTCTGAGGCAAAAAAGAATAAAATGTTTTAAAAAGGGATATTAACCCAATTAATGACAGAAAATTGATTATTACCGTATGGACGTGATAATTTCCAAAAGAAAAAAAGAGAAGGATGGCATTGAACCGAATCATGGTCCGGTCGTCATTTAACAATCCATAATCATTCGGGCGGTACCAATGACTGGTTTGATTCAGATATGGCTTAAGATATTCTGCATCCTGATTAATTCCAAAAAGAATTTGCAAAAAATGCCCGAAATTTCCATCCGTTGCTTTAAAAATAATGGTGGCATCATCAAAAAAACGATAGGCATCGCTGGTGTTTCGGTAGGTATAATGATAAGTGTAAATTGCCCAAAGAACTATCCCGAAAAAAATTTTCAAAAGAAAAATTGCAGAAATGATTTTTTTAGACAATCCTGCCGATTGAAAAAATTTAATTTTCCAAATCAGCAAAATAAAAATGGAAGCATAAAATATAGGGAGGATGAATTCCAATTGCGAAAAGCAAAAAAATAGTTTATTTCTCTTTATAAGAGGATATTAATTCAGGTTTCACGCAAAAACCGCTAAGAATGCAAAATAGATTTTGATTGACATTTCAAAAATTCGGTTGATAATAGTTAATTTGTTCGAGACCTAATTGCAAATACTTTTAGGAACGCAAAGTCCCCTCAGTTTCACTGCGGGGTGCTCTGCGAACATAAAACTTTGCGAACCCTTGCGGGTTTTGCGTTAAAATTTTTTTCATTTTTTAATGCGTGATGCCTAGATATTTTTTACGAACTACGAAAATAACATTAAAGCAAATCAGGGAAAAATTCATTCGGAAGAAAAGTTAATTTCCGGCCAGGATTCCGGCCCGGAAAAAAATTGATTTCTTTTGCCTGAATTGTAAATCTATTTCTTACATTTGCAACCCTTTAAAAAAATCTTATCGGAAATAATACCATCCAATTTATCATAAAAACTAATAATTACAAACATGAACATTAACTTTAAATCAGCCTTGACCACCACTATTTCAAAGGAAACAGCAATTATTTTTTTGGTATGTTTTTCCTGGTTATTCTCCTTGCGTTCATTTTCACAAACCTATTGCATTCCAACCTATACGGATTCCTGTATTTCTTCGGATGATTTTATAAATAATTTTACTTTTAATACACTTTCGAACCTGAATTCCGCCTGCAATGGAAATCAGGAGGATTATATTTATTACAGCTCCGTTCCAACAACTTCTGTTCAGCAGGGCGGTTCTTATTCTATTACCATGCAGTCGGGCCCGGCCTGGAAAGAGGCTTTCGGAGTGTGGATCGACTATAATAAAGATGGGGATTTTGATGATGCCGGTGAATATGTTTATTCTTCTCCCACGGCCGATACAGCTAAATTTTCGGGAATTGTTGTAATTCCCGCAACCGCTTCCCTTGGTTTAACCCGTTTAAGAGTCCGATGCAACTATAATGTTGTTATTGCATCTACTGAATCATGCTCTAATTTGACCTATGGTGAAACAGAAGATTATAATATTACTATTACTGCTGCTCCGCCATGCACCAATCCACCCACGGGCGGAACAACCACTTCAACCCTCGATTCAGTTTGTTCAACAACTTCTTTCACTCTTTCCCTCACTGGAAATTCTACTGGGTCAGGGCAAACCTATCAATGGCAATCTTCTCCCAATAATTCTACCTGGTCAAATCTTAGCGGAGCCACGGGTATTTCATACTCAGGTACACAATCTTCTTCCACCTATTACCGCTGCCTTATTACCTGTGGATCCTCTGTAGGGTCGGCAAGTAAATATATTAAAATGATTTTTTCCGGGCTCTGTTACTGCACGGCAACACATTCGGTCTTATGTAGTACCACTGATAATATAGACACCGTAATGATTGTTGGAACAACCTTAAATAATGCAAGTTCGGGATGCACCAGCGGAACGGCACAATCCT
>JAHEZO010000022.1:4798-25083 GCA_023250995.1 Flavobacteriales bacterium
ACCATTTACCCCGCCAGCGGAAATACCACCGCCACACTTATTCAAGGAAACAATTACAACATTAGTGTAACAAGCACCGCAAACAGCATCATTTCAATTTGGATTGATTATAATCAGGATGCAATTTTTGATTCTACTGAGTGGAAACAGGTAACAACTTCTTCAACAGCCAACGTTGCGTCAGCAATTAGTTTCACAATTCCATTAACTTCATTAACCGGTCAAACCGGAATGCGGGTGCGAAGCAGGGCTTCGGGGAGCCCTAACGGTGGGGCAGATGCTTGTACCGCCTTTTTTTCAGGTGAAACGGAGGATTATTTAATCACCATATCGGCAGGAAGTGTTTGCACCAATCCCCCCACAGCGGGAACCACTTTATCCACCCTGGACTCGGTTTGTACTACCTCATCCTTTACCCTTTCTCTTCAAGGAAATTCATTGGGAACAGGCCAAACCTATCAATGGCAATCGTCCCCAAACAATTCTACCTGGTCAAATATTTCAGGAGCAACGGGAATTACTTATTCAGGTACTCAATCTACAGCCACATATTACCGATGCCTTGTTACCTGCGGAGCTTCTGTTGGCTCGGCAAGTAAATATATTAAGATGACCTCCCTCTCACAATGTTATTGCACTGCAACCCATTCCGTATTGTGCAGTTCTTCTGATAATATTGACACGGTATTGATTGTTGGAACAACATTAAACAATGCCGGAACCGGATGTACAAGTGGAACCGCCCAGTCATATTCCGTTTACCCTCCCACCGGAAATACCACCGCCACCCTTACTCAGGGAAATTCTTACACCCTTAGTGTAACAAGCACCGACAACAGCATTATTTCTGTTTGGATAGATTATAATCAGGATATTATTTTTGATACTTCAGAGTGGAAACAGATAACTACTTCCTCTACCGCCAATGTTGCTTCAACTGTTATTGTTACTATTCCGCCAACTGCCTTAACAGGTCAGACCAGAATGAGAATCCGAAGCCGGGTTTCGGGTGTATCCAATGGAGCTACTGATGCCTGCACCAGTTTTGGATCCGGTGAAACGGAGGATTATATCATTACAATTAATGCAGGCAGCCCCTGTATAAATCCGCCCACAGCAGGTACGACCGTTTCAAATCTTGATTCGGTTTGTTCAGGCAAATCGTTTACACTTTCCCTTTCGGGTAATTCTACCGGATTAAGTCAAACCTATCAATGGCAGTCATCACCCAATAATTCCACCTGGTCAAATATTTCAGGTGCAACAGGTGTTTCATATTCCGGCACCCAATCCACAGCAACTTACTACCGTTGCCTTGTTTCCTGCGGAACTTCAGTTGGGTCGGTAAGTAAGTATATTAAAATGTCGGCCCTGAGCCAATGTTATTGCATCGCAGATCACATTGTTCTTTGTGATTCAACCGATAATATTGACACCGTTTTGATAGTTGGAACCACTCTTAATAATGCAGGAACAGGTTGTACCAGCGGAGCCGCACAGTCTTACACTATTTATCCCGCTTCGGGAAACACTACAGCCACACTTACCAAGGGGTTATCTTACACGATAAGCGTTACCAGTACCGCAAGTAGCATTATTTCAGTTTGGATTGACTATAACCAGGATGCAGTTTTTGATACTTCAGAATGGAAACAGATTACAACATCATCCACTCCCAATTTAGCGGCAACCACTTCCATTACCATTCCTCCCACCGCTTTATCAGGCCAAACCCGCATGCGGGTTCGCAGCCGCGCCTCCGGAAATCCGAACGGGGCAGTGGATGCCTGCACCAGTTTTGGCTCCGGAGAAACAGAGGATTACATTATAACAATCCCATTAACCGCTTGCATAAATCCGCCAACACCCGGAACGGCCAATTCTACCAAAACAGTTATTTGTTCCTCTGATACATTTACTCTATCATTAACAGGAAATTCAACTGGTTCAGGTCAAACCTATCAATGGCAATCATCTGCAAATAATTCCACCTGGGCAAATATTTCAGGAGCCACCGGCCAAACCTATCAGGCCACTCAAACTACTGCAAATTATTATCGTTGCATGGTTACCTGCGGAACTTCAGTTTCCAGCACTTCCGTTTTTGTAAACATCAAACCATGCTATTGCACCCCCACATATACCAATATGTGTTCCTCCGGTGATTACATTGATGATTTTACTTTTAACACGCTAATCGTTCAGAATACGGGTTGCAATGGAGATTCTGAAAATTATTTCTTTGATTCTTCCAAAACCACCACTGTTCTTAAGGGCTTCTCCTATAATTTATCTCTAAAGCCAGATACCACCTGGCCACAGGGTTTCGGGGTATGGATTGATTACAACCAGAATGGCGATTTTGGAAATCCCGGAGAGTTTGTTTATTTTTCAACAACGCCAACAACAAGTGTAATTACTGGTACAATTCCAATTCCTTCAGGGGCATTAACAGGACTAACACGACTAAGAGTGCGGTGCAGCTATAATGATACGATTCTATCTTCTGAATCCTGTACAAATTTTTCTTTTGGCGAAACACAGGATTATTATATTACCATCAATCCTTCAACTCCATGTGTTAACCCGCCAACAGCAGGAAACGCAGCAGCAAACCCAATCGCTATATGCCCGGGCGGAATTATTTTGCTTTCCCTCACCGGAAATTCAATTGGAACAGGACAAACCTATCAATGGCAATCATCTCCAAATAATTCCACTTTTTCAAACATCCCCGGGGCAACCAGCGATACCCTGACTATTGCCGCAAATGCCTCAACCTATTACCGATGTGTGGTAACCTGCGGTGTTGGGGTAAATTCAGGCAGCGTGCAGGTAAATATGTTATCCTTAACAGCCGGAACTGCCTCTGGTCCCTCAACAGCCATAGGGAACCAGGTTCGTACCTATGGCCTGTCGGGTTCAACAGGTAACATCCAATGGCAATCTTCAGCAGATGGAATTGCATTCACCGATATTGGAAGTGCCACCGCCAACCCTCAAAATTTAGTAATGCCCGGCAGCACTGTTAACGATACTGTATTTATTCGGGCAAAAGTTACAGGGCCGGGCTGTACTCCTTTATTTTCAAATATAGTTATGACAGTAATTGATTGTGCTACTCCCTTCACCTATGGAAGTTCAAGCGGTGATTTTATTAATAATGTGCAATTTGGAACCATTAACAATTCTTCCTCTTTTAATACCATGGGTGGAAATGTGCAGGATTTTAAAGGAATTCCCTCCGGAACAACCAATGTCTGTAAGGGGAACTCATATATGATGACCGTTTCAACCGATACCGCATGGGCCGAGGGAAAAGCGGGTTGGATTGATTTTAATAACAACGGAAGTTACAATGATCCGGGTGAATTGGTTTTCGGACCATATGCCGCTGCAAAAGGATTGGCTTACGATACTGTTTTAATTCCCTTTACGGCAGTAAGTGATACGGTAAAAATGCGCATTTTATGTTATTATGGAAGCACTCCGAATGTTGATCCCTGCTATGCGGGTCCTTATTCCTATGGTGAATTAGAGGAATATTCGGTAATTATTAATGCAACCCCCGATGCAACAATTGCGGCCAGCGGTCCATTAAGCTTTTGCCAGGGATCCACGGTTACTCTGACCACCGGAACCGGAAATTCTTATAGCTGGAGCAATGGGGCAACTACCCAAAGCATTTCTGTTTCAACAAGCGGAACATATTCTGTTACCGTTTCCAATCCCGGAAATTGTACTTCATCGGATACGGTTACTGTAACGGTTAACGCTTCACCCACAGCAACCACCACCTCTACCAATGTTTCTTGCGGTGGCAGCGGGGGTACTGCAACAGCAATTGCTTCGGGAGGTACAAGCCCATATTCTTATTTGTGGTCGAACAGTGCAACAGGTTCAACTATTAGCGGCCTTACTGCCGGAACCTATTTTGTTACGGTAACCTCTGCCAACGGTTGTACTGCAACAGCATCAGCTTCAGTAAACAGCGTGGGTGGGCCTTCTGTGGCTGTTTCTGCATCCAATGTTAATTGCAACGGAGAAAATTCGGGTTCAGCAACGGTGGTTGCAACCGGGGGTACAAGTCCGTTTATCTATAACTGGTCGAACGGGCAAACAACGGCCAATTCAACCGGTTTGGTTGCTGGAACTTATTCGGTTACAGTAACAGATTTTAACTCTTGTATTGCTTCCTCGGCTATTACCATCACTCAACCAACACAATTACTTGTTGCCCCGTCCACAACAAATGTTTCTTGCAGCGGGAATACCAACGGAACCGCCAATGCAAATGCAATTGGTGGAACTTCTCCATACACTTACCAATGGTCTAACAGTAAAACATCGGCAACTATTACAGGATTGGCCGCGGGAACTTACAGCGTTACTGTTACCGACAGTAAATCTTGCACAGGAACTGCCTCGGTAATTATTACCGAACCCGCTGCATTCAGTGCCGGAATTTCTTCCTCTACCAATGTAACATGCTTTGGAAGCACCAATGGAACAGCCACCATAACTGCAGGCGGAGGAGTTGGCCCATACTCTTACTTATGGTCGGGCGGGCAAACATCCCCTTCAGTGAGCAATTTAAGTGCGGGAACTCTTTCTGCTACTGTTACCGATAATAATGGTTGTTCTTATTACGATTCTGTAGTTATATCCGAGCCAACGGCTATTACTCTAACAGCTTCATCCACCAGTGCCGGATGTGGCTCAACAGATGGATCAGTTTCCGTAAGTGCCAGCGGAGGTACAGGTTCACTTTCATTTTTGTGGAGTAGTGGAGCAACAAATTCAACTGTTACCGGACTGGGAACAGGAACTTATAAAGTTACAGTTACCGATGCCAACGGTTGTAAAGATTCTGCATTGGCTGTGATTGGAATTGCGGAAGTTCCCACCGTTATCCTTACCAGCACTAACGTTTCGTGTGCCCTTATCAATAGCGGAAGTATGTCTGCTACAGTGAGTGGTGGTAACACCCCTTACACTTATTTTTGGTCAAACGGCCAAACAAATGCAACGGCCACCGGACTTGCAGCAGGAGTATACTCAGTAACTGTTACCGGAAGTGATTCCTGTTCTTCTTCGGCAATAGCTTCTGATACTGTTTTTGCTTCCGTGCCGCCAACAATTACTTTATCAGCAACGAATGTTAACTGCTCAGGAGGAAATGACGGAAGTGTTTTGGTGGCTGCCACAGGAGGCACCTCACCCTATTCCTTTCTTTGGAGTAACGGTCAAACTTCCGCCAACATTACCGGTCTTTCCGCAGGAACATATAAGGTTACAGTTAACGATGCCAATAATTGTATGTCAATGGACAGTGTAAATATTACTTCTGTTAACACGGCTCCTGTGGTAAACCTTGGGCCCGACACTCTTCTTTGTTCTGAAACGGATAGTGTTTACACCATAATTGCCGGAGCCGGGTTCAGTAATTATTTATGGTCAAATGGAACCACAGGCCAAACACTTACGGTTAATACTGCCGGAGTTTATTCGGTTACCGTAACCGATGCTAACGGATGCAAAGACAATGATTCGGTAAATGTTTCATTTCAGGTTTGTGTTGGAATCAGAGAGGTGCAAAGGGAATTTTCGATTACGGTTTTCCCCAATCCAAACAAAGGGTTATTTACACTTTTCACCAAAGGGACCGGAATTGTTGATTTGAAAATTTACAATATTCTGGGCGAGGTAGTTTACACTTCACCAAGAGTTTCCAACCGCATTCCCTTTACCATTGATTTAAAAGCACAAGGCTCCGGTATTTTCTTTATGCAGGTAATAAGCGGAGAGAAAGTAGTTACTCAGAGAATTGTAGTGGAGTAGAAATGTTTTGGTAAACCTGATTTCAGGAAAGCCCTTTCAATTTGAAGGGGCTTTTCTGTTTTATTGGCAAGGGGTAATATTATTGAAGGAATAAAATTACTTTTACCATAAGAAAATTTGCTGAAAATTTTTATGGATAACCAGATTTTTGAACCCCTTCCCTGGTACATTGCCGGTCCGGCCATTGCCATTACCATGTTTGGCCTGCTTCGCCTGGGAGGGCGATTGGGGATATCTTCGGCCTTCGATACTGTTTGTTCCATGGCAGGGGCCGGGAAATTTTTTCCATATTTTAATTTTAAATGGAAAGAAGAGATGTGGAATGTGGTATTTATTTCAGGAACCATTGCCGGAGGATTTATTTCACTCAGGTTTTTTAATTCTGATCATCTTGTGAATATCTCCGAAAAAACAATTACCGACCTTGGAAACTTAGGGATAATACACAGTGCACATCTTTTACCGGTTGAACTTTTTAACTGGAACAATCTCTTAACCCCGAAAGGTTTAATTCTAATGGTTGGGGGAGGAATTTGTGTAGGATTCGGAACCCGGTATGCCGGAGGTTGCACTTCGGGCCATGCAATAAGCGGTTTGGCCGACTTGCAATTGCCTTCCCTGGTAGCAGTTCTCGGATTTTTTGCAGGGGGTTTGCTTATGTCTCATTTTTTACTCCCCTTGATTTTAAATTTATAAAAATGAAATTATTAAAATACTTTCTTTTTGGGATTTTTTTCGGGATGGTGCTTTCGCAAGGAGAAATAATTTCCTGGTACCGGATACAGGAAATGTTCCGTTTCCAATCTTTTCATATGTTTGGAGTGATAGGCTCAGCAATTGCAACAGGCATAATTCTTCTTCAGATAACTAAAAAATTCGGAATAAAAAATATAGACGGGAAACCGGTGGAAGTTGTTCCAAAGAAAAAAAGATACCCTGCAAATTTTTTGGGTGGCCTAATTTTCGGGCTGGGCTGGGCTATGACGGGGGCTTGCCCCGGTCCCATTTACATTCTAATCGGAAACGGATTCGGAATTATGATGGTAGTTTTAATGAGTGCAATTTTCGGAGCTTTATTATTTGGTATGATCAATAAAATATTGCCCGAATAAAATCGTTGTAAGTGAAAAAAATAAATTCATGAACCAAAACAACCCCTCTTTTTTCGACCGGATGAATACCTGGTTGAAAAATTCAATTACCATTCATTTGCTTTCGGTTGGGTTTTCATCCTCATTCTTCTAATACCTGCAAATATGGTTCAGGATTTAATCCGGGAACGTGAGTTAAGGATGGATGATGCAATAAATGAAGTAAGCTCCAAATGGGGCGGACCACAAACCTTAGCCGGCCCGGTACTTTCCATCCCTTATAATAGATACACCAAGGACGAAAAAGATCATATTATAAGAACTATTGAATACGCACATTTCCTCCCTGAAGAAATAAATATTGAAAGCAAAATTAATCCTGAAATGCGATACCGGGGAATATATGAGGTAGTGGTTTACAATTCGGCCAATGAGGTAAAAGGTCATTTTAAAAATCCCGACTTTACCGAGCTGAGCATAGCTGATAATGATATAATTTGGAAAGACGCTTTTTTATCACTGGGGATAAGTGATATGAGAGGCATTAAAGAAAACATTTTAATAAAATGGAACGGGATTTCATATTCCATGAACCCGGGTATTGAAACAAAAGATGTCCTAGAATCGGGGGTGAGCATGCGCATTCCGGTAAACTCTTCCGACAGTATTGGCCAGGGGTTTTCATTTTCATTCGGCCTGAAATTGAACGGAAGCAGGCAATTGAACTTTGTTCCCGTTGGAAAAGAAAATATTGTAAAAGCATCTTCCTCCTGGGGCACCCCGAGTTTTGATGGCAACTTCCTTCCGGACGAGAGAAATATTACCACCACGGGGTTTGATGCAAAATGGAAGGTGCTTCATTTAAACCGCAACTATCCCCAGCAATGGAAAGGAAATTCTCAGCGGATTGCCGATTCTGAATTTGGGGTTACTCTATTGCTTCCAGTGGATGAATACCAGAAAACCACCCGATCTGCTAAGTATGCCGTTATGTTTATTGCTCTTACTTTTTTAATATTTTTCTTTGTCGAAATACTTAATAAAAAAAGGATTCATCCGGTGCAATATTTACTCGTGGGGCTGGCCCTTTGCATTTTTTATACCCTTTTGCTTTCGCTTTCGGAGCATTTGGGTTTTGGCTGGTCGTATATAATAGCAAGTATTTCAGTTATTCTTCTCATAACTTTTTACATTTCGGCTATACTGAAAGAAAAAAGACTTACCTTAATTACCGGCCTTCTGCTGTCACTATTATATGGATTTATTTACACCATTATCCAGTTGGAAGATTATGCCCTCCTCATGGGAAGCATTGGTTTGTTTTTGGTCCTTTCAATAATAATGTTTTTGTCGAGAAAAATTAAATGGTACGGGGAGTGATCTAAGAAAAAATGGAAGGTCACTTCAAAAAAGATATCATCAAATATTTATTCTAAACCAACCACAAACCAATTATCTTCGTATTAATAAATACCGGCTAAAAAAATTTCTCATTTAATCTTTTTTCTATGAAAAAACTTTACCTCCTTTCTACAATTTGCACTTTAGTTCTGGCAAATGTTAACTCGCTGTTTTCTCAGCAATTTTACTCAGTGAACAGCCCGAGTCAGCAGGATTTATATTCTGTTTTTTTTACCGATGCCAATAATGGGTATGCTGTGGGTGATACAGGAACAATACTAAAAACAATTGATGCAGGCAAAACCTGGAACATTCAAAACAGTGGGGTTCCAAACAATTTAAGGGCAGTTCATTTTCCTGATGCAAACACAGGTTACGTGGTAGGCAGTTTGGGAGCTATCCTGAAAACTGTTAATGGAGGAAATACCTGGACCTCGCTTAATACCGGCATAACATTTCCATTACAAACAGTCTTTTTTACCGATATTAATACCGGCTTTGTTTCCGGCCTGGGAGGAAGCATTTACAAAACCACGGATGGCGGCACAACCTGGACTACTCAATCGAGTGGAACACCAAATGATTTTTTTGGAATGTATTTTTTTGATTCAAACACCGGTTGGGATGTTGGGGCAGCTGGAACCATCAGAAAAACCACAAATGGCGGAAGTTTCTGGAACAGCCCAAACAGTAACGGAACTTCTCAACAATTAAATTCAGTTCATTTTCTTGATACATATAAGGGGTTTGCGGTGGGAAATACCGGTGCAATGATAAAATGCATTGATGGGGGAATTTATTGGAACCCGGTTAACTTAAATACTTCAAATAATTTAAACGATATTTTTTTTCAGGATTCCGCCATCGGTTTTGTGGTGGGGAATAATGGAACCCTCCTTAAGACCAACGATGGAGGAAGTTCATGGGGTGCCATTGTAAGTGGATCAAGCCAGAATCTCCATTCAGTTTTTTTTATTAATGCCTCCAATGGCTGCATTGTTGGGAAAAACGGGACCATACTAAAAACCTGTGATTTAGTTGCAAATGCCGGCACAGATAAAAATATTTGTTCGGGCGCCAGTGCAATTATTGGAGGTTCGCCTTCTGCTTTCGGAGGAACTGCCCCTTACAGCTTTACATGGAGTCCGAACTCAGGACTTTCAGATTATCTAATGGCCAATCCTGTTTCTAATGCAAATTCTTTTACGGTTTATACTTTATCAATAACCGATGGGAAGGGTTGTTCTTCTTCTGATGCTATGAATTATTATGTACTGCCTGTCCCCTCCGCAACAATAACATCCTCTTCAAATGTCGATTGTTTTGGTTCTTGTAACGGCCAGGCTACTGTTTCTGCAAATGGTGGAACAAGCCCATATTCTTACCTTTGGTCAAGCGGAGATAATACTCCCACCGCTCCGGGATTATGTGCAAATAGCTATTCAGTTTCTGTTACAGGTGGAAATGGTTGCAAAGGAATTGACTCTGTAATTATTACTCAGCCTTCACCTATTAGTGCTTCTCTTACTAAAACTGATGTTAGTTGCAGCGGTGGAAATAATGGTACTGCTGCTGTAATAGCTTCGGGAGGGGTTTCACCCTACTCTTATTATTGGGATCCGGCAGACCAATCGGGTACCACTGCAACAGGACTTATTGCCGGGACTTATACCGTTAACATTACTGATTTGAGTTATTGTTCATTTACCTCGAATATCACAATTCCGGAACCGGGAATGCTTATCGCAGAGGCTGGAAATTCGCAAAATTATTGTTCCGATTTTCCAGTTACCATTGGCGGATCCCCCACTGCCAGCGGAGGCGTTCAACCTTACACTTTTTTATGGGGTCCGGCATCTAACCTTTCTTCAATCACCGACTCCAACCCTAAAGCCAGCCCCCCAACATCAACCTTATATTTTTTAACTGTTACCGATGCCAACGGATGTAATTCAGTTGATTCGGTTCCCGTTACAACTTACCCCCAGGCATTAATTTCAATTACATCTACTGACGTAACCTGCTTTGGTGCCGCCAATGGAAACGCTACCGTCTCCGGAGGTACCTCATACCTTTGGTCCAACGGCTCAATTACCAATACCATTTCCGGACTTTCACCTTTAACTTACTTTGTTACAGGAACAAATTCTTCCGGGTGTACAGGAGTTGATTCCGTAATAATTATTGAACCTTCAGCCCTCTCAGGAACTATTTCCTACACAAATGTTTCCTGTTTTGGAAATTATGATGGGACAGCAACAATTAATGGAATCGGAGGAACCTCTCCCTATTCATATCTTTGGAGTAATGGAAGCACCGGGCAAAACCTGATGTATCTTACTTCGGGGGTTTACAGCGTTACACTTTCTGATGATAATGGCTGCGGCAACCTTCAATATTCCGCCATTGTAAGCGAGCCCACAGCCATTGTGGTTTCAGTTTCAAAATCAGATGTGGTTTGTAATGGGGATAAGGATGGTGGAGCTATTGTTGCGGCCTCGGGAGGCACCGCACCTTATTATTATTATTGGAGTAATGGATTAACAACTGATACGATTTCCGGACTTGATACCGGTAATTTTACAGTGGATGTTTACGATTATAACGGGTGCTTAAGCAGCTCTTCGGTAATAATTTCTCAACCGGGGGTTCTTGATTTTTCAACATCCTCCGTTCAGGTGAGTTGTAATGGATTAAATGACGGGGCCATAACGATTTCGCCCTCTGGAGGAACCCCACCGTATTATTTTTCGAAGGATAATGGTAATTCATATCAGAGCGGAAGCATTTTTTCAGGCCTCATTGCAGGAACATACGATATTTTGTTAAAGGATTCATCTGTTTGTTTCACAGCACCGGTTCCGGTTTTCATTCAGGAACCAACCGCAGTTATTGCAGTTGCCGGAGCTGATGGCGGAATATGTTCAGGATTTTCAACACAATTAGGAAGTTCGCCCACTGCCTCAGGGGGTTCCTCACCCTATACCTATTTATGGAGTCCGGCCGCGGGGTTAAGTTCTCCCACAATCGCCAACCCTTTAGCTTCTCCGGGTAACTCTACCTTGTACACTCTTGATATTGTTGATTCTATGGGTTGTACCGGAACCGATAACGTTACGATAACCGTTTTCCCCTTGCCAAATGTCAATGCAGGATCCGATATTTCAATCTGCGATGGCTCTTCGGCCACGCTCTCCTGTTCAGGGGCCAATGGTTTTATTTGGAACAACGGGGCTACAACACAGGCCATTAATATTTTCCCTTCTTTTTCAACCGTTTATTCGGTAACAGGAACGGATGTAAATGGTTGCACTGCCTCCGACTCTGTTTGGGTAATTGTTAACCCTGTTCCAATGGCTGATTTTTCATACAATAATGCTTGTCTTGGAACCGGTTCAAATTATTCTGATATGTCCACTTTAAGTTCAGGTTCCATTGTCGCCTGGTCGTGGAATTTTGGAGATGGGAATTTTTCTACAGTAACTAATCCGCAACATATTTATAATTCCGCTGGTGCCTTTCCGGTTTCTCTTTCGGTTGTTTCAGACCTTGGCTGCTCGGATACAATTATAAAAACAGCAAATGTTTATTCCCTTCCCCCGGTTAATGCCGGCCCGGATGTTACCATTTGCCCTGGTAATTCGGTTCAATTAAATGCATCAGGGGGTATTTATTATTCATGGTTACCTTCATCCGGATTAAGTAATTCAAATATTTCAAATCCGGTTGCAACACCATTAACATCAACAAACTTTGTGGTTACAGCTCAGGATGCAAATAACTGTTCGGGTGCAGATACCGTTTTGGTAATTGTTAATCCATGTTCTTTTTCTGTTTTTGGAACAATTTACAATCAGGCCCATGATACTACGCTTAATTATGGGGTTGTATATTTATTTGGGTATGACACCGTTTTGGCCCAGTTTGCAACCGTTGACTCAACTGACTTGTCCGGGCAAAACGGTGATTATGTTCTGAGCAATCACCCGGCAGGGGAATATATTATTTTATTCAGGCCTGATAATTCTTATTATCCGGATGCCATACCCACTTATTATGGGGATACTGCATTTTGGACCGATGCAAAAATTATTTCGTTGGGGTCTGATACATCTGGAATAGACATAAGTACGAGAGAAATTCCCCAGTTAAGTGGCTCCGGGGTAATTAGCGGATTGATTCAATACGGAATGGGAAGTGGGAAAACCGGAAACGGAACCATTATTCCCATGGGTGACCCCGTTCCGGGAATTGATGTTTCTCTGGAGCAAATCCCCGGAGGCATAATCAAACACACCACAACTGATACCGGGGGTTTTTATTCATTCAATAATTTGCCCCTTAACACCACCTACAAATTATTTGTTGACGTTCCCGGCCTTCCAATGGATTCAACCTATGTGGTTGATATTACTTTGACTGACACTGTTGTAAATAATCTGGATTATGTTGTAGATACCACCACAGGAAGTGCCGGAATTTTTATAGGCAATCCTCTTTTTGCTAAAGAGGTTGGAAAAACAAAAACCAGTATGGGAATTTTCCCGAATCCCGGAAATGGAATTTTCTACCTTGAAATTCAGGAAAAGACCTTTGGGCCCGTGTCCATAAACATCTTTACCGTTTTGGGTGAAGAAATTTACCGGAAAAAGGATTTAGGTAAAACCAATTTATTGCAAATGGACCTAACAAATCTGCCTAAGGGTCTTTATTTAATAAAAACTAAAGCGGAAAACCAGGAATGGATCGGAAAAATAATTATTGAGTAACTATTTTTTATTGATAAAAAAAGGAAATATCCTTTTTTTAATATCTGTAATAATCCGGTTTAAAAGGCCCGTTTTTTTGCACTCCAATATATTTGGCCTGTTCTTCAGTTAATGTATCAAGCTCAACCCCGATTTTTTTAAGGTGAAGCCGGGCAACTTTTTCATCCAGCTCTTTTGGAAGAGTGTAAACCTTGTTTTCATATTTGGAAGAATTATTCCAGAGCTCCAGTTGCGCCAGCGTTTGATTAGTAAAAGAATTCGACATTACAAAAGAGGGATGGCCCATTGCACAGCCGAGGTTTACCAACCGTCCTTCGGCCAAAACAATAATATCTTTTCCATTTACGGTGTATTTATCTACCTGGGGTTTAATCTCAACTTTCGAATTTCCGAAATTTTTATTCAGCCAGGCCATGTCAATTTCATTGTCAAAATGCCCGATATTGCAAACAACTGCATTGTTTTTCATAGATTTAAAATGCCTTTCGGTAACGATATTGTAGTTTCCGGTACAGGTAACAATAATATCTGCCTCTTTCACCGCATCATCCATCTTTTTTACTTCATAACCTTCCATTGCTGCCTGCAGGGCGCAAATTGGATCAATTTCGGTAACAATTACTCTTACTTTTGTTTCCTTTAATGATTCGGCCGAGCCTTTTCCAACATCACCAAAACCAGCAACAACAGCCACCTTTCCGGCAAGCATTAAATCGGTTGCTCTTCGAATGGCATCTACCAAACTTTCCCGGCAACCATACTTGTTGTCAAATTTCGATTTGGTAACAGAATCATTTACGTTTATTGCAGGAATCGGCAATGTTCCTTTCTGCATCCTTTCATAAAGCCTGTGAACACCGGTGGTTGTTTCCTCCGAAAGGCCTTTAACTCCTTTTATCAACTCTGGATACTTATCAAAAACCATATTTGTTAAATCTCCCCCGTCATCAAGAATCATGTTGAGGGGTTTTCTTTCTTTACCAAAAAATAAAGTTTGTTCAATGCACCAATCAAACTCTTCTGCATTCATCCCTTTCCAGGCATAAACAGAAATTCCGGCAGCAGCAATTGCAGCAGCAGCATGATCCTGGGTTGAAAAAATATTGCATGACGACCAGGTTACTTCCGCACCAAGTTCAACAAGTGTTTCAATAAGCACAGCAGTTTGAATGGTCATGTGAAGGCAGCCTGCAATCCGGGCGCCTTTAAGGGGTTTTTGTTTGCCATATTCTTCGCGGAGAGCCATTAAACCGGGCATTTCGGTTTCAGCAAGTTTTATCTCTTTTCTGCCCCATTCGGCCAATGAAAGGTCTTTTACTTTGTTTTTTATGAAATTTTCCACTTTGGTTTCTGTTGTCATGTTGAAAATTTATTTTCGTTAAATTAATATGGATTTTTTAAAGGATGGCAAATATAAAGAATGGGCGGGAAAGTAAAAAATAAAAAATTCCTTTGAAAGGCCGGAAAATGAATTATTTTTCCTGGGCAATAAATTTTCCGGTTTTGTCAATATAACCTTCAACACCGGTTTTAAAACTCCCCACCCGGACTTTGGCAAGTCCATTGTGAAAATCGGCAGGGTAATCAAATTGGCGGGTAATAACAATTACACCGGATTTGTCTACATATCCCCATTTCATGGTCTTTCCCTGCAAAACCCCAACATTTGCCAAACCATCGCTAAAATGGAATGCTCCGTCAAAGGTTGGAATAATAACCATTTTTCCTGTTTTATCAATGAATCCGAATTTTCCCGTTTTGGCATCCCCAATCCTAACAAGAGCCCGGTCATCACTGAAAAAAAAGGCTTTGTCAAACTGTGGGTTAATTACGGTTTTTCCCGACTTGTCAATAAAGCCCCATTTTCCTGTTTTTTCATCTCCAATTCTATAATTGGCCAAACCCTCTTTAAAATCAAAGCATCCGTCAAAAAGAGGTTCAATAATAATTTTTCCCGTTTTGTCAATATAACCCCATTTATCATTTATTTGAACCCTTGCCAGCCCCTCACTAAAATCATACGCTCCATTGTATTTGGGTTCAATAATAATTTTTCCCGTTTTGTCAATGAACCCGAATTTATCAAACCCGATTTGCAACCGGGCCAATCCCTCGGAAAAATCGTAGGCATACTCACAGGAAGGGGAAATCTTCACATTGCCCCCTTTATCAATAAAATACCACTTTTCTGCCTTTTTCACTGCGGCAAGGCCATCCATAAAATCGAAAGCCTTGTCATATTGGGCCGCAATAACAATTTTGCCGCTTTTGTCAATATAACCAAGTTTGGTTCCCACCTTAACTCTTGCATATCCATCGGTAAAATCAAATCCTTTTTCAAAAGCCGGAGAAATAACCATTTTGCCGCTTTTGTCAACATATCCGTATTTTTTATTTTCCTGAAAAGGGAAAAGGTTTGTTTGGGCAGAAACTGAATATATTCCCAGCAAGCAGGCACAAACAATGGCCAGTTTCAATTTACAATTAATCGATAAAAAAAAGTTTACCATCGGGTAACGGATATTATCTTTTAGCATGCGAAAGTAAAAAAAATAAATTATTGGGGGCAAAGCTATTAAATTTATAGATTTTAAAAATAAAATATCTCATTATACCAATATTAAAAAATATCTACATTTGCCCCGCTTAAAAAAAAATCCTTTGGCAGGTTGTTCTTTTTCACAATACAAATCCAGAAATAAAAAATTTGCACTGTTTTGTTTTTTTTAGATTTTTTTGGCCCGAAATTTTTTAAATAACTATTCACAATTATAAACCAACAACAAATTTTTATGGCAGCAAGCACGTCAAATCAAAAACAAGTGGAAGCCTTTATGGCTAATGTCAGTAAACGTTCGGCAAATGAACCCGAATTTTTACAAGCAGTTCATGAAGTAGTTGAATCGGTTCTCCCATACATAGATGCGAATCCGAAATATAAAGCGGCCAAAATATTGGAGAGAATGATTGAGCCTGAAAGGGTAATTATGTTCCGCGTGCCCTGGATTGATGACAAAGGGGAATTCCAGATTAACAGGGGATACAGAATTCAAATGAACAGTGCCATAGGACCTTATAAAGGCGGTTTAAGACTCCACCCCTCGGTTAACCTTTCAATTTTAAAATTTCTGGCCTTTGAACAGGTTTTTAAAAATTCACTTACCACATTGCCAATGGGCGGTGGAAAAGGCGGATCTGATTTTGACCCAAAAGGCAAATCCGACAATGAAGTGATGCGATTTTGCCAGAGTTTTATGACGGAATTATGCAAACATATTGGAGCGGATACTGATGTTCCTGCCGGGGATATCGGTGTAGGTGGAAGGGAAATCGGATTCCTTTTTGGCCAATATAAAAGGCTTAGAAATGAATTTACCGGAGTGTTGACAGGAAAAGGTCTTGTTTATGGGGGTTCGCTGATTCGCCCGGAGGCTACGGGTTACGGAACGGTATATTTTGCCCAGGAAATGCTGGCGTTAAAGGGCCAGTCATTCAAAGGGAAAACAGTAGTTATTTCCGGTTCCGGGAATGTTGCACAATATGCCTCTGAAAAGGCCATGCAATTAGGAGGAAAAGTTGTGACTCTCTCTGATAGCTCGGGTTTTGTTCACATTAAAAATGGTTTATCTGCCGATGAACTTGCTTTTGCCATGGAGCTTAAAAATGAAAAACGTGGGAGGATTAGTGAATTCGCGAAAAAATTCAAATGCGATTTTCATGCTGGAAAAACTCCATGGGGAATAAAGTGTGATATCGCCTTGCCTTGTGCCACCCAAAATGAATTAAACGGAAACGATGCCAAAACTCTGGTTAAAAACGGAGTTGTTGCTGTAGCTGAGGGTGCAAATATGCCCTCTACCCCGGATGCTGTAAACTATTTTATTGAAAATAAAGTAATTTTTGCACCCGGAAAAGCATCCAATGCAGGGGGTGTTGCCACTTCAGGTTTGGAAATGAGCCAAAATTCTCTCCGCCTTTCCTGGACCAGGGAAGAGGTTGACCAGCGTTTGCATGGTATTATGGTTAGCATTCATAAAACCTGCACCAAATACGGAAATGAAAAAGGGTACATGAATTATGTAAAAGGAGCCAATATTGGCGGTTTTGTTAAAGTTGCCGAGGCAATGCTCGCTCAGGGTTTAGTTTAACCTACTTTTATTTAATATTAATGCAAAAACGCTTTACCCCGGGAAATGGGTTAAGCGTTTTTGCATTTTATAAGGTATCTTTACAGCCTAAAAAAAATTTGGATGAAAAAAGAAAGAAAGAAATTCAGGAACACAAAAAGGAATTTCACAAGTAAAGCGGACCCGGCCCAAAAGTCAGGTCGCCCTTTTGAAAAATTCCGGAACGATGACAGCGAAAGAAAAAAATCAAAGTTCGAAAAGAAATCTGGTTCGAAAAGAAATTTTGACACTAAAAAAATTCACACAGGGATAAATCCGCAACCAAAGCAGGATTCTACCGGGAAGGATTCTGAAAATAAATCGAATTACCGGGGTTTTGAACCAAAAAATAAAATTCAAAAAAAATTTGGCCCCAGAGGCGAAGAAAAAAAATGGGAAAAACCATCCGTTTACTTTAAAAGAAAAAGAGAGGATTCAAATAAGAAAAAATCTCAGGAAGAAGAAAGCAGCGGAGGTTTGATTAGATTAAACAGATATTTGGCCAATGCCGGACTTTGCTCCAGGCGTGAAGCGGATAAAATGATTGAAAATGGTTTGGTTTCAGTCAACGGAGAAATAATAACACGGCTTGGAACTAAAATAAATTTAAAAGATGTGGTAAAATATGGCGGAGAAACCCTCAGAAGTGAAAGGAATGTTTACATTTTAATGAATAAACCAAAGGATTATATTACCACGGTAAAAGATACCCATGACCGGAAAACTGTAATGGAAATTGTTAAGAACGCCTGCAAGGAACGAATTTACCCTGTAGGCAGACTCGACCGGAATACCACGGGTGTTTTATTGCTTACCAATGATGGTGAATTAACCCGCAAACTTACCCACCCAAAATTTGGGGCCAGGAAAATTTATCATGTTGAAACAGATAAGAATGTTACCCATCAGGATTTGAAAAAATTAACCGAAGGAATTACATTGGAAGAAGATGGTGTGGTCAAGGCCGATGAAGCAAATTATGCGGGGGAAAATTTAGATAAAAACCAGGTTGGAGTGGTTCTTCATTCTGGCAAAAACAGGGTGGTAAGGCGAATGTTCGAATCCCTGGGTTATCAGGTAACCAGGTTAGACAGGGTTTCTTTTGCCGGCCTTACAAAAAAAGATTTACCGAGGGGCCGGTGGCGTTTCTTATCTGAAAAGGAGATTGGGTTTCTTAAAATGATTAAATAAAACCTAATTGAGTATTATTAAAAGAATATCACTTTCTGTTTTTATAATTCTCCTGTTTTCTATTTTGTTTGGTTTATTTATTTCCAGGTTTTACTCGAGGGAAGTTACCCTTTATGTTCTCTCGGAATTAAGTAAAAACATAAATATGGAGGTAAAGGTTGGTCAGGTAGACCAGCTTTCAATTTTCAAAAAATTCCCATTTGCCTCCCTGACACTTTCGGAGGTTCTTATCATGGATACCGGTGCCGGCCAAAATGAAAAGGACAGCCTCTTGTACCTAAAACAATTATTTCTTCAATTTAATCTGGTTGATATTTTCAACCGCGATTTTAAAGTAAAAAGAATTAGCATTAAGAATGGGTTTGTTCACTTAAAAGTGAATAATAAAGGCATAGAAAATTATGACTTCCAACGGTTGAACAATGAAAATGAAGAAAAGGTTTTATTAAAATTATCCCGGATGGAAATTACAAATGTTGAAATTTTATACTTTAACGAATTAAAAGAACAAGAATTTATTTTGAACTGCCGTGAGGGAAAAGTCAAGGGAAATTTTTCAATGGATAAATATCGGATGGCCATGGAGGGTGAGTTTTTTATCAAAAAAATCAAAGCCGAGGATTTCGAACTTTTAACCGACAAAAGCATTGGGTTAAAGGCTGATTTGGATGTTGATAAAATTAAGGAATTGTTTTCGGTTAGCGGGGGAAGCATTACTCTTGATAAAAAGTTAAATTTTGATTTTTCGGGAACTGTTTCAGATAAAGGGAAAAAAACATTTGCCGACTTTATCATAAATGGAAAAAACCTTGATATTCCATCGGTAATTGAACTACTTCCCAATGATTACAAATCGGATTTTGAGGAATATGAAAGCAGGGGGTTAGTTTCTGTTGACTGCGGAATAAAAGGTGAGGTAAGTAATACTGTTGCACCTTCCATTTCAGCCAGTTTTGGTATTATTAACGGATTTATCAAGCACAAAAACAATTCCTACCGCCTTAATTCCATTCGCCTGAACGGAAAATTTTCGAATGGGAAAAGGAAAAGCCCTGAAAGTTCCGTAATTGAATTTAAAAATGTTTTTGCAACTCTTGGCTCCTCTGGCCAAGATGACCTGGGAGGAGAAATAAATTCAAATTTCATAATAGAAAATCTGAATAACCCAAGAATTAAATTTTTTGCTTTTGGGAAAATCAATCTTGAAAAACTTTCTGAATTTATCAATATAGATACCATAGAAAATTTATCCGGCATTGCAGAGGTAAAAATTAATTATTATGGTCCGATAAAATCAAAAGAAGAGTATTCAAAATCAGATTTTTTTAATTCGACTTCCTCCGGAACAATAAATTTTAAAAACCTTAATTTCAATTTTAAAAACAGTTTAAATAATTACAGGGATTTTTCGGGTGATTTTCTTATAAACAATAACGACCTGGCTATCCGTGAAATGAAAGGAAAGGTTTCTTCTTCTGATTTTGAATTAAACGGACTTTTCAGAAATGCTGTTCCCTGGTTATTTCTTCCCACCGAAAACCTTGTGGTTGAAGCAGCATTGAAATCTTCTAACCTTGACTTAAATGAATTGCTTGCCACAAATGAAAAACAAACAGATACCAATTATGTCCTTGCTTTCCCCGCACGAATAAATTTTAATCTTAATGCTGATATCTCCCAAATTTCTTTTAGAAAATTCAGGGCATCAGATTTTTCAGGAATCATAACCATAACGGATCATATTCTCCAATCAAAAAACATTTCATTCAAAACTATGGATGGTAATGTTAATGGTTCTTTGGAAATTGATGCTACCCTGCCCAGGA
>JAHEZO010000296.1 GCA_023250995.1 Flavobacteriales bacterium
TCCTCAATGCCCGGCCTCCATCAACAAAAATTTCTTTCACGAATAGTTCACTATTTTCCCATTTTGCACCTGATTTTTGCTCAAAATTGGAAATTGCAGAGTTCAAAAGTTTTTCAAGTTTACGTGCAGCATCTTTTGTAGAAAACTGCAAAATGCCGGAGGCTTTTGAAACATCCACTCCACGGATTAAATCAGCCACATATCTCATTTTACGGGGAGAGGTAGGGCAATTATTCAACTTTGCAATATATAAGGTTTTTCTGGCCTCTTTGCGCAAATCAGCGCTTATTCTTTTTCTTGCTCCCATTATTAAAAGAGTTACTTAATAATTATTTTTTATGAATTGGATGATTGTGGTGCAGCTCCTCCAGCAGGTGATTTTTCCTCTTTTCTGTGACCCGAATGGCCTCTGAAAGTCCGGGTGGCTGAAAACTCACCCAGTTTATGACCCACCATGTTTTCAGTAATATAAACAGGAATAAATTTATTTCCATTGTGAACGGCCATGGTAAAACCAACAAACTCGGGTGTAATCATTGAGGCCCTGGACCATGTTTTTATTACTGTTTTCTTTCCGGAAGCCTGCATTGACTCAACCCTTTTTTGCAATTTATAATGCACAAAAGGGGGTTTTTTTAATGAACGACCCATACAATTTTTTGGTTTAAATTATTGCGTTAGTAAATTTTTAATTATTTAGCTCCATAACCTTTACTTCTCCTTTCAATAATCAACTTATTCGACCTGTTTTTTCTTGATCTTGTTTTTAATCCTTTTGCCTTTTGGCCGCTTCTTGACCGAGGGTGACCTCCCGATGCTTTTCCTTCACCACCCCCCATTGGGTGATCAACCGGGTTCATGGCAACTGCCCGCTGTCTTGATTTCCAGCCAAGCCATCTGTTGCGGCCCGCTTTTCCGGCCACTTCAAGAGCGTGATCAGAATTTGAAACTGACCCAACCGTTGCCAAACAAACGCTTAGAATCATTCTTGTTTCACCGGAGGGCATTTTAACCGTAACATATTTGCCTTCTTTTGCTGTAAGCTGTGCATAGTTACCTGCACTTCGGACTAATTTAGCCCCCTGCCCCGGCCGCATTTCAATATTGTGAATTAAAGTACCAAGGGGCATTTCCTCAAGGTGCATTGCATTACCAATATCAGGAGAAATTCCCCGGCCTGAATTAATTTTTTGACCTACTTTTAGCCCGTTAGGAGCTAAAATGTACCTCTTTTCTCCATCGGCATAATTAATTAATGCAATCCTGCCACTTCTGTTTGGGTCATATTCAATAGTGCTAACAACTCCCGGGATTCCAAACTTATCTCGTTTGAAATCAATAATGCGGTACATTTGTTTATGGCCCCGGCCCCTGTAACGCATGGTCATTTTGCCATCATTATTACGGCCTCCGGTAATTTTATGAAACTCAAGCAAAGATTTTTCGGGAGTATCCGTTGTAATTTCATCAAAAGTATTAACTGCTCTAAACCTTTGGCCCGGGGTATTGGGTTTTAATTTTCTGATTGCCATAATTTTTCAAATAATAATTGTAAAATATTTTGGGTAAACCATTAAGGATTAAACGTTGCTAAAAAAATCAATTGCTTCTCCTTTTGCAATAGTTACCACTGCTTTTTTATACATGCTTGTACGGCCAATAATAGCTCCGCCTTTTGTATTTCTAGACCGGGTTTTTCCACGGTACCTTGCGGTATTTACATCTTGCACTTTAACACCGTACATTTTTTCAACGGCATTTTTAATTTGTATTTTATTGGCCTTTGGGTCAACCTCAAAACCATACCTGCCGAACTTTTCAGCCATGGCAGTCATTTTTTCGGTGACAATCGGATTAATTAAAACATTATCAATCATAAAAATAATTTTTCGATTTCTTTAATAGAACTTTCAGAAAAAAGAAGGTTCCCTGAATTCATAATCTCATAGGTATTAAGCTGTGAGGGGGTGGTTACTTTTGATTTTTCAAGATTTCTGGAAGATAAGTAAACATTTTTATCCGGCTTTGAAAGTATTACCAGGTTTTTCTTTCCTTCAACATTTAGGTTTTTTAAAATATCCAGGAATTTTTTTGTTTTAGGTGATTCGAATGAAAAATCCTCTATTACAATGATATTTTTATCCTGAGCTTTATAAGACAAGGCTGATTTACGGGCGAGTTCCTTAACTTTTTTGTTTAGTTTAAGGCTATAATCCCTTACACGGGGGCCAAAAACCCTAGCACCACCTCTGAAAAGAGGATTCTTAATGCTACCTTTTCTTGAACCACCGGTTCCTTTTTGACGGTGCAATTTCCGGGTGGATCCTGAAACCTCTGACTTTTCTTTAGCCTTGTGGGTTCCCTGCCTTTGATTTGCCAGATATTGTTTTACATCAAGGTAAATGGCCTGATCGTTGGGTTCAATAGAAAAAACCTCTTTGTGGAGTTTTATTTTTTTACCCGAATCTTTTCCTTCAATATTAAGAACTGATAATTCCATTTTTATTTATTATTAAGCCATTAATGATATTTCTCCAATAAAACATAGGATCCGGCAAACCCCGGTACAGCTCCCTTAACCAGAATTAAATTTTTTTCTGGGAATATTTTTAGTACCTGTAAATTGGTAATTTTTACCCTGCTACCCCCGGTTCTTCCAGCCATTCGCATTCCTTTCATAACTCTGGCCGCATCAGAAGAATTCCCTAATGAACCAGGAGCCCTTTCTCTATCGTGTTGCCCGTGTGTTTGGCCGCCAACACCTCCAAAACCATGACGTTTTACTACTCCCTGAAAACCCTTGCCTTTAGAGGTTCCAATAACATCAACAAATTCCCCTTCGGCAAAAATTGCGGTATCAACCAAATCACCCTGTTTCATCTCTTTTTCAAAATACTTGAATTCAGCAATTTTTTTTCTTACAGGGGAATTTGCCTTTTTGAAATGGCCTTTTTCTGCTTTATTGGTGCTTTTCTCCCGCTTTACATCAAACCCGAGTTGGACTGAGTCATACCCGTCTTTTTCGGAGGTTTTTACCTGAGTTACTACGCAAGGACCCGCCTGAATAACGGTACATGGCTGATTTTTTCCATTGGCATCAAAGATGCTGGTCATTCCAATTTTTTTTCCAATTAAACCCGACATAATTCTAAATTATTTTACAATTAATTCAATTAAATATTCTTTAACAGGTCATACCTTAATTTCCACCTCCACACCGCTGGGGAGTTCCAATTTCATTAAAGC
>JAHEZO010000153.1 GCA_023250995.1 Flavobacteriales bacterium
TCCAGTAAGGGTGGTGATGGCGGCAGTTCTGTGATGCAGGGCTTTGGTCCGGGCGGGGGTGGGGGAGGGGGCTTGGTTTGGTTTTCCTCACAAACTTTACCTGAAAAAATAATCATTTCTACCCTGGATGGAGGCTTCGGTGGGGTAGCGGGTGGAAATTATTATGGGGCAGAAAACGGCACCCATGGAGGAATGGAATTTAATTTGAAAATTCAATTGAATGATTTTTATGAGGGAGTTAAGGCGGGTTTCTCCTTTTTTCCACCTTTCCTTTCAACAAGCGGCAATACCATTAATTTTCAAAATTATAGTGCCAAAGCACTTTCATATAAATGGGATTTTGGAGATGGAAGTAATGATTATTCCTTTAGTCCTTATCATACATACAAATATTTATCAGAGTTTAACATTCAATTAATTTCTGAAGATTCATTATGTTCAGATACTGCCAGAGCCCAAATCCACAGTGAATATTCGCCCAATGTTTTTACCCCGAATGGAGACGGGAAAAACGATTTTTTTTATTTTTCCAGTCTTGATTCAACAAATAAAATGGAAGTTTCCGTTTTTAACCGTTGGGGTGAAATTGTTTTTAATAAATCGGGGGAAAGCAACAGCGATGAACTTCGATGGGATGGAACATTTCATGGGCAACTCCTCACTGAAGGAACATACTATTTTGTGATAAATTATTTTTTAAAAACCGGAGAAAGAAAAATTGAAAGAGGAAGTGTGATGTTGTTGAAGTAATAATCTGAAATATGTAAAATAAATGTCTAAATGGTATTACATCCTTAAAATACTCAAAACACAATTTTTATTTTCTTTAAAAATCTCTGCAAAATATATTCCCGCAGGTTGGCTGGTAAGGTTAATAATTATTGGAAATTCAAATAAGGGAGGAGTAATTTCGAAAATTCTTTTACCGTTTATATTTATAATCGTTATTTTATTTACCGGAGGTCCATTCCCGATTTTCTCCAGGTGAAATATTCCGTTATTTCCCCTTTCCTGAAATATTTCGAATTCTTTTTCCTTATAATATTCCCGAATTCCTGAAGTGTTTTCATTTATTACCAGGGAATCGGTATAAATACTGTCACCCGAAGCCGCCATGTTGTTATTGGAAGCAACAAATGCTCCGTAAATAGTAACAGTTCCCGAACCTGCTGCCGGGGCGGTCCATTCATACATCCAGTCATGCATACCAACATTAAAATTTCCAGAGGCAGTGTGGGTAACATATTCCTTTCCGGCAGAAGAATTCATTTGGGTTTTTGAATTTGAAATTGTAACACTGCCCGCACCGTTCCCGTTAGAATGAAGGGCAACTGTTTGAAATCCGATTTTGGATGAACCCGATTGAAAAACAAAAGGCATTACAGTATATGTATTACCGGGAACGTATCCATTACTGATATCTTCCTCAACAGATAAAATGGTGCCTCCGTTGCCGGCATTTGGAATTCCGTTATGACATAACATGTTTGTGGCACAAGATGTTTCAAGCGGGGCATTGGTTGATCCGGTAGGAGGCCCTGATGAGTATGATAAAACATTTCGGTCAATTGAAAAAACAACTCCGAAAAGGGCCGAAACAAAGGAGATTTTGAGGTATTTATTCATTTTTAAGTAATTTCATCACTCACCCTTTGTATGGCAAGTTTATAAATATAAGCGAAGGTTTCATCTTTCATAAATTCAGAAAGCCGGGGCTTAAATTTTTCTGCCTGTTCGGTTAATTCAACCATTTTCCTTTGGTTTTCCAAATTTTCCGGTTCGGTTTTTTGCAACTTAATAACTTTTAAAAATTCATCCATCCAATGGCCGTATTGGTTCATAAACTCCTTTTGAACCGGATTTAATTTTCTTATTTCTGTGGGGTCAACAAATGCTGCAATGCTGTTTTTTGAAATTAAAGTTGCGGTTGCCGATAGTCCTAGAAATTTTAAAAAATTTCTTCGTTGCGGTTTTTTTTCAATCATGTTGCTTTGTTAAAAATAATTTATTGGATTAATTATTATTTATTCGAATCACAAGCCCTTTAGTGCATTCAGTTTTTCCCAGCGTGTTTTTAAACCTTCTTCGGCACGATAGAGCAAATCAGCCGCACGTTCAGGATTTTCT
Source organism: Flavobacteriales bacterium (assembly GCA_023250995.1). Taxonomy (GTDB): domain Bacteria; phylum Bacteroidota; class Bacteroidia; order Flavobacteriales_H; family JAHEZO01; genus JAHEZO01. The sequence continues at coordinate 2,128 of JAHEZO010000153.1, forward strand.
TTCAGCAGTACCGAGAACCTGGTTTCATTATATAGGAAGTCCTTTAAGGGAACTGAAGGAAGTTTTGAATCAAGCATAAAACGTTGCCCCTGGGTTTTGATCGGGTTATATCTGAAAAGAGGCCAATAACCCGATTTTACTGCCAATTCCTGTTGGTTGGCTCCAAAAGCCATATCATATCCATGGGCAATGCAATGGCTATAAGCAATAATCAGCGCAGGGCCCGGAAATGATTCGGCTTCAAGGATAGTTTTTACCGTATGTGAATCGTTTGCTCCCATTGCAATTTGAGCAACGTAAGCACTCCCATGGGCTATTGCCTGAAGCGAAAGATCCTTTTTTCCGCTCTTCTTCCCATCCACTGAAAATTTTGCGGTTGCGCCTAAAGGGGTGGATTTAGATTTTTGTCCTCCCGTGTTGGAATATACTTCAGTATCAAGGACCAGAATGTTAACATTTTCTCCCGAAGCAAGCACATGGTCTAAACCTCCGAAACCAATATCATAAGCCCATCCGTCCCCTCCAACAATCCAGACTGATTTGAGAAATAAATCATCGGCCAGGACCAATAATTTTTTGGCCTGATAAGAGTCAATTGTTTTTAAAATTTCTTTCATCCTCTTAATATTGTTGCGTTGTTTGTTCATCCCGGCCTCATCGGTTTCATTGGGTTTCGAAATTTCCTCCACTAATTCAAAACCTATTTTATCTTTTAAACCTTCCATTAAGGATACAGCAATTTCATTTCTTTTATTCGAGGCAAGTTTCATTCCCAGTCCGAATTCAGCGTTATCTTCGAAAAGGGAATTTGACCATGCAGGACCTTTTCCGTCCCCATTTACCGCCCATGGAGTAGTGGGAAGATTCCCTCCATAAATGGAAGAACAACCTGTTGCATTTGCAACAATCATTTTGTCTCCAAATAACTGTGATATCAATTTCACATAAGGTGTTTCACCACAGCCCGAGCATGCGCCTGAAAATTCGAATAATGGTTGCAACAATTGAGAACCTTTTACACTTGCCCGGTTCACCCGGCTCCTTTCAATTTCGGGCAGATCTAAAAAATATTCCCAGTTTTTTTTCTCTTTTTCTTTTAAGGGGAGCTGCTCTTTCATGTTTATCGCCTTATATCCGCTTTCACTTTTGCTTTCCACCGGACAGAATTCAACACAAAGTTTACAACCTGTGCAATCTTCAGGAGATACCTGCAAAGTGTAAACTTCAGTTTCCTTTAAAAATTCTTTTCCAATGGGAGGGGTAAACTTAAAAGTTTCCGGTACCTCCGACAATAAGTTTTTATCATAAACCTTGCATCGAATGGCTGCATGGGGGCAAACCAAAAAACATTTTCCGCATTGTGAACAAAGTTCTTTATCCCAAACCGGGATCATTTCGGCTATGTTTCTTTTTTCCCATTGAGTGGTAGCAGTAGGGTAAGTGCCATCAACCGGAAATGCACTCACCGGTAAGTCATCACCGTTAAAAGAAATTATTTTGGATAACACTTCTTTTACGAAAACGGGAGACTTCTCCGGAACCGTATTTTGTATTTTAATCTTGCCGGGCGAAAGTGTGGAGTAATCTAAAAGATGAAGGTTTTCAATCGCCTTGGCAACTGCATCATAATTTTTCGATAATATTTTTTCCCCTTTTGCCGAATAGGTTTCTCTGATGGCAGTATTTATTTTTTCTATTGCTTCTTCTCTGGGAATTATTCCGGAAATGGCAAAAAAACAGGTTTGCAAAATGGTGTTAATCCTTGACCCCATTCCGGTTTCTCTTGCAACTTTAGTGGCATTGATGATATAGAATTTTATTTTTTTTTCAATCATTTTTTCCTGAATTTTTTCAGGGAGGTTATTCCAGGTTTCATTGATTGAATAAGGAGAATTTAATAGGAATGTTGCACCGGTTTCAGCATTCTTAAGTACATCATATTTCCAGAGGTAATTAAAGTGGTGGCAGGCAATAAAATTTGCTGAATCTATCAGGTAAATGGATCTGATTGGATTTTTGCCGAACCTAAGGTGAGAAACAGTTAACGAGCCTGATTTTTTAGAATCATAAACAAAGTATCCTTGCACAAAATTATTCGTGGTTTCACCTATTATTTTTATCGAATTCTTATTTGCACTTACGGTGCCGTCAGCTCCCAGGCCATAAAACAAACCCCTGAACAAATGTTGTTTTTCGAGAGAAAAATTTGAATCGAAAGGCAAACTGGAAAAAGTAACATCATCATTAATTCCAATCGTGAAATGGTTTTTCGGATGATTTTTATCCAACTCCCCGAATACTGATTTTACCATTGCAGGTGTAAATTCTTTTGAGGCCAGGCCATATCTTCCTCCAATAATCAGTGGGCAATCAAGTGGATTATTCTGAAGGGCTTCCGAGAATGCTGTTACTACATCCTGATAAAGTGGTTCCCCTATGCTTCCGGGCTCTTTGCAACGGTCGAGCACCGCAATTTTTTTAACCGAAACCGGAATGGAGTCTATGAAATCGGAAACAGAAAATGGGCGAAACATTCTTATGTTAAGACAAGCGGTTCTTTCCCCTTTTTCATTCAGGTAATCCACCGTTTCATGTACTGTTCCTGCCGCAGAACCCATTATTATAATTAATTTTTCTGCCCCCGGGTGGCCGTAGAAATCATACAATTTGTATTTTCTTCCGGTAAGATTTTCGAAAAGTTTCATTTCGTCCGAAATAATTTCAGGCAACTTTGAGTAATATGAATTCCCTGCCTCCCGGCTCTGAAAAAAAACATCCGGATTCTGGGAAGTTCCCCGGATTACCGGATGATCGGGTGTAAGGCCCCTTTTCCGGTGTTCTTCTACCAAAGTTTCATCCATTATTTTTTTAAATACTTCCTCGGGAATTTCTTCCACTTTCATTAGCTCGTGGGAGGTGCGGAAACCATCAAAAATATTCAGGAAGGGAATTCTTGATTTTAAAGAGGCAGCCTGAGCAATTAAACCAAGGTCCATCGCTTCCTGGGCGTTTGATCCAAATAGCATTGCCCAGCCTGTTTGCCTTACCGCCATAACATCCGAATGATCGCCAAAAATTGATAGAGCATGAGTGGCAACGGCTCTGGCGGCAATATGAAATACACATGGATTTAATTCCCCTGCAATTTTATACATATTGGGAATCATCAATAATAATCCCTGGGATGAGGTAAAGGTTGAAGCAAGGGTACCGCCCTGCAATGCACCGTGAATGGCTCCTGCTGCTCCCGCTTCACTTTGCATCTCAACCACCGTTGGAACCTGGCCAAAAATATTTTTTATTCCCTGTGCCGCCCATTCATCACATGCCTCGCCCATGGCCGATGAGGGCGTAATGGGGTAAATGGTGCATACTTCATTGGTGCGGTATGCTGAAAAGGCGGCAGCTTCATTGCCGTCCATTATTTTATATTTTTTCATTTTTAAGCTGAAAGTTTATGTTTGCAATAATTTTTTCGAGTTTTTCTTTTTCGTGTTCTCCGAGTTTTTCATCCAGCGTTTTAAAATCTTCATTTGCTTTTTCAATTTCTGATTTTACCAAAAGATTTTCTGAAATATGGAGAATTTCTCTTTCCTCCATTTCGATATGTTGGACCAGTTCAATTAAATAAGTATCTACGGTTTTTCTTAACAATTCATAATCCCTGTTCTCAAAATGATTTTCCATTTCGGCAATAAGTGCTTTAAAATCTTCATGGTTGTCGCATATTTCATACATCAGGTGATCGTTTATTTTCCGGGAACGGTTTTTTATTATGGGGTAAAGAACATTTTCCTCTTTGGGATGGTGGAAAATCTCCGTATAATTTCTGAAGAATAATATCAAATCATGAATGAGCCACCGGTATTTTTTGTTATCTTTTATTTTTTGTACCCGTTCGGTTGTAGAGGCTGCATCCATCAGAATCATATGTTCCCGGTGGAGGATTTGAATTGGATTTTCCATAAAAATATTTTTTAAATAATTAATTTTAAACAGGCTCTAAAGGTTAAAAATTTCAGGTTTTCCAATTTGAAAAAATTTCCGTAAAACTTTTGTTTAAAAAAACCGGAATCATTTCCTTTCTGTATTTTCTGGAAAATACATCGTTCTCAACAATTCTCGCTTTTTTTACACATTCTTTTACCAGCTCTTTTGTGACCGCATTAATTTTTCCTGAAACAACTACCGGTGCGGGGTCTACGCTTCCAAGTACAATTTTAATTTCTCCTCTTTTATTTAATGAAACGCAGGTGGAAAGGGATGCAAAATCTAGGCTTTCCCTTAACCTTAATTTTTTGAAGGATGCCCTGAAATTTTCTCCCATTGGGAGTAAGACAGAAAGAATTAATTCATTGTTTTTTATCAGGCGGGGTTTAACTCCGTTCCCCGAAAAAATGTTTTCTAATTTTTCCACCCGTTTTTCTGAAGAAGAGGCAATTTCAATCAGGGCATTCATTGAAATAAGTGCAACTGCGCTGTCGGAAACAAATTTTGAGAAGCAAGCTTTTTTTCCTCCTGTAGCTATGCAAATGTCGCCTTCGCACTTCAGGCAATGGCCTGCCGCTGTCCGCCACCAATCCGACTGGTTAAAAAAAATACACCTGTTTTCGCAAAGTATGTTCCCGGCAAGGGTGGCCGTTTTCCTTATTACCGGAGTACCAACCGACCGGCAGGAATTTTCTAATGCCGGAAATTCATTTCTCACCGTAGGGTGCCTGGTTACTTCTTCTAAACTAACTAACGCTCCAATCTTAAGATAAGTTAATATTCTTTCCCCTGTTATTTTTGCCTCCTTAGTATTTGAATTTTTATTTTTTTGAGAATTTGGCGAATTGAATGGATGAAATCTGTCTTCAACTATTTCTATTTTTTTTAATTCTTCAATGAAGGTTAAATCAATCAGGTTTTCGCTTTTATCATTGCCCTGAAATCTGTTTACAAATAAATCCGTTCCACCTGCCAGAAACCGAAAGGGATGTTTACTTGTTTCAGCAATTTTAAGTGCTTCCGACACCGTATTTGGTTTGAAATATTCAATTTCGGCCATCATAATTTTTCTGTTTCCAATATTTTTTTTGCCTTGAGAATTATTTCCTCCGGGCTGATAGGTAACTTTGAAACTCTGATTCCAACTGCATTGAAAATTGCATTGGCAATTGCAGGCATGGAAGGGTGCAATGCACCTTCTCCGCACTCTTTAGCTCCGAAAGGGCCTTCCGGATCAATTGTTTCAATAATATTGGTGTTAATTTCAGGAGTGTCAAGGGAGGTAGGTATTTTGTAATCCAGAAAATTATTGTTTAGATGGAGGCCATTGTGGAATTTCATCTGTTCACTCATTACCTGACCGAGGCCCATATGCCATGATCCTTCCAGTTGGCCTTCAACCGCAAGCGGGTTAATGGCTTTTCCGCAATCGTGGGCTCCCCATAAATTTAAAACTTTGGTCTGGCCTGTTTCGAGGTCAACTTTAACTTCGGCTACCACTGCTCCAAAGCTGTAGGACGGGCTAAGGCCAGCTCCCGACCCTTTGAAATCGCCTCCCAAATCAGGAGAAATGTAATTTCCATGAACGGAAAAGGAGCCCCTTCCCGTTAATGCAATATCAATTGCTTCATTCCATGAAATGTTTACCGATAAATCGTTGGTGAAAACCCGGCTATCGGAAATATTTAATTCTTCCTCTGAAACAATTTTTCTTTTGGATACAGAAATAAGAATTTCTTTTTTTAATTTTTCGGCTGCAGCTTTTGCTGCGTTTCCAACCATAAAGGTCACCCGGCTCGAATAACTTCCGAGGTCAACGGGAGTTAGTAATGTGTCGGCAGCGAGAACAAAAATTTTTTCTGAATCAATTCCCAACACTTCTGAAACAATGATTGCAAGCATGGTGTCACTTCCCTGTCCAATATCACTGGCCCCTGAGGTAACAAGCACCCTTCCGTCAAAATCAATTTTTAGGTGAACAACAGTTTGTGGTAATTCATTCCTTATAATTTGTTTTGCACTTCCGCTGATGAAAAAACCGCAGGCAACACCGATTCCATGTCCATGTTTTAGGTATCCAAATTTTTGTTTCCAACCACTTTGCTCCATTACTTTTTGTAAACTTTCCCTGCTTCCGTTTGATGTAATTCGGTATTGTCCAACAGTGACAGAATTCGGAGGAAAAAAATTTTTCAGTCTTAATTCGCAGGGATCTGTTTTAAGTTTAATGGCCAGGTCGTCAATAATACATTCAACAGCAAATCGGGAATTTACTGCACCGTGGCCTCGCATGGCTCCGCACTGTGGTTTGTTGGTATATACACGCAAAGTTTTAAATCCAAAATTATTTATCCTGTAAGGGGCCTGTAAAAGAACCCCGTTGTAATATGAGGTTACCACTCCAAAACTGCCGTATGCTCCTCCATCAATAATAATATCAGCATCCAGTACATTAAAAATTCCCTCTGAACTTGCCCCTAATTTCATTTTTATTTTCGATGGATGCCTGCCATGATTTGTGATGAAAACCTCTTCCCTCGAAAAACAAACCCTGACGGGCTTACCTGTTTTCCTGGCAATATGTGAAATGATTATTTCGTGTGGGAACGGGTCGCTTTTTCCTCCAAAACCACCTCCTACATAAGGTTTAATTACCCTAACCCGGCTGAGTGGAATTTCGAGAACTTTAGCCAGCGTTCGGTGGAGATAATGAGGAACCTGGGTTGCGGTAATTATGGTAAGTCCGTTTTCATCCCAGTAAGCGGTGGCCGCATGGGGTTCTGTAAAGGCATGGCTTACCCCTTCGAACTCAAATTCCATTTCACTGAATTTATCTGCCTTTCTAAATCCGTCTGCCTGGTCTCCAAACCGAAGCTCTGCTTTTTTGTGGATATTGTTATTAAATTTAGTGTGATGATGAATTTTTTCATTTTCTCCGATATCTTTAACAGAGTCTTCGAGGGTAAAAAATTCTTTTAGTGGTTTATACTTTACTTTTATTCGGTTACACGCCTCTTGTGCAATTTCATAACTGTCTGCCGCAATGGCCGCAATTATTTCTCCGGCATACCGGGTTTTTTCAATTGCCATGGCTGTTTCATCCTGCGAGATCGGGAGTACACCAAATTTTTGAGGAAGTTCCTTCCCCCTACATATGTAGCGAACTCCGTGCATGGATTGTGCGGCTGAAATATCAATATCTTCAATCATCGCATGAGAATA
>JAHEZO010000154.1 GCA_023250995.1 Flavobacteriales bacterium
CAGCAATGATAATTGAAAGAGAACTGCAAAAAGTTATTACCCGGTTTTATTTGAGGGAGAAAAAATAAAATCAACTTCACCAGTAAAAAACCCATTTCTTTTTAATTTTTAATTTTGACCTTAAAATTCTCATCCCCCCTTTTTTTATGGATAAAAATTCTTATTTAAGTAATGGTGACCTTGCGGCTTTTGAGGAACTTTACGAAAATTATAAAGCCAACAATGATTCAGTACCCTTTGGTTGGAAAAAATTTTTTGAAGGGTTTGAACTTGCCCGGAATAATTTTGAAGATAGTCCAATTTCCTCCTTGTCTTCCGGGGAGATTCCTTCCAGCTTCCAAAAGGAATTTAAGGTAATAAACCTCATTAATGGATATCGAACCCGGGGGCACCTTTTTACCAAAACAAACCCGGTTCGTGAGAGGAGGCAATATAAACCAAACCTTGAAATTGAAAATTTTGGTCTTGATAAATCAGATTTGGAAACCACTTTTCAGGCAGGGGCGGAAATTGGCATCGGTCCCGCGAAATTGGGTCAAATTATTTCCCATCTCAAGCAGGTTTATTGCCAGAGCATTGGTGTTGAGTTTATGTACATAAGAAACCCCGAGGAAGTAAAATGGATAATTAATAAACTTCATGTAAACAATAACACCCCTGTTTTTTCGGTTGACCAGAAAAAAAACATTTTAAAAAAACTGAATGAAGCGGTGGTTTTTGAAAATTTTTTACATACTAAATTTGTTGGTCAGAAAAGATTTTCGCTCGAAGGGGCCGAAACCCTAATTCCGGCTATTGATACTGTGATTGAGAAAGGTGCAGACCTTGGGGTGGAGGAATTTATTGTCGGAATGCCTCACCGGGGAAGGCTAAATATTCTTGCCAATGTTTTCGGGAAATCATATCAGGATATTTTTACAGAGTTCGAAGGAAAAGGATTTGAGGATGCTGTTTTTGAGGGTGACGTTAAATATCATATCGGATATTCAAGCGACATCACTACGGCAAAAGGAAAAAAAATCCACCTTAGCCTGGCTGCCAATCCCTCCCACCTGGAAGCAGTGGCCCCCGTTGCCGAAGGAATGGTAAGGGCAAAAATTGATTACAAATACAAAAACAATCTGAATAAAATTGTACCCATCATTCTTCATGGAGATGCGGCCGTTGCAGGCCAGGGTGTGGTGTATGAGTTGATTCAGATGGCACAACTGGAGGGATACAAAACAGGAGGTACCATTCACATTGTGGTGAATAACCAAATCGGGTTTACCACCAATTATATAGATGGAAGGTCAAGTACTTATTGTACCGATGTTGGAAAAGTTACCCTCTGCCCTGTATTCCATATTAACGGGGATGATGTGGAAGCGATTGCCCATGGAGTTCAAATTGCCATGGAATACCGCCAAACCTTTAACAAGGATGTTTTTATTGATCTTTTATGTTACAGAAAGTATGGGCATAACGAAGGGGACGAACCTCGTTTTACTCAACCCCTTTTATATAAAATCATTGCCTCCCATCCCAACCCGAAAGAAATTTATTCCAAAAAACTCCTTGAAAGCGGATTGATTGACCCCGGATTTTCAAAAAAAATGGAGTCCGATTTTCGTGAATTGTTGCAATCAAAACTGGATTTGGCCAAAGAAACAAAAAAAGCCAAAATGACATCCTTCCTTGAAGGAAACTGGAAAGGAATTCAGGTGGCCAAAAAAACTGATTTTGAAGGGTCCCCCGAAACCGGAATTGACAAAAAAACCCTGGTTGAAATTGGAAACAAAATCAGTTCAACTCCTCCCGGAAAAAAATTTTTCAATAAAATTGAAAAGGTAATGAAGGACCGGGCCCAGATGATAAAAGATAACAAAGTTGACTGGGCAATGGGTGAACTGCTTGCATACGGTTCTTTGCTATGGGAAGGGCATCCCATCAGGTTCAGCGGACAGGATGTGGAGAGAGGTACTTTTTCACACCGGCATGCGGTAATTAAACTAGAAGATTCGGAAGAAGAATATATTCCCCTCAATAATATTAAAGAGGGACAAGAAGAATTGAAGATTTATAATTCACTCCTGTCGGAATATGCCGTACTCGGTTTTGATTACGGGTATTCTCTAACCAATCCCAAAGTCCTTTCCATCTGGGAGGCACAGTTTGGTGATTTTGTAAATGCTGCGCAAATTATTATTGATCAGTTTTTGTGCTGTGCCGAGGAGAAATGGAAAAGGATGAGTGGTATTGTGCTACTTCTTCCTCATGGATATGAGGGGCAGGGGGCCGAACATTCCAGCGCCCGCCCTGAAAGGTTTTTGCAATTGTGTGCCGAAAATAATATGCAAGTGGTAAATTGCACCACTCCTGCAAATTTTTTCCATGTTTTAAGACGGCAAATAAAAAGAGAGTTCCGAAAACCCCTGATTGTTTTTTCACCCAAAAAATTGTTGCGTTTTCCGGCCTGCGTCTCTAATCTTGATGAACTTTCAAACGGAAAATTCAGGGAAGTATATGATGATGGGTCAACTGTAAAAAAAGTGGATACCGTAGTTTTTTGTACCGGAAAGATATTTTACGAAATGGCTGAAGAAAGGGAAAAAAGAAAAGTTGAAAACATTGCCTTTATCAGGATAGAACAGCTTTACCCATTCCCCGAAAAACAAATATTGGCCCTGGTGGAAAAATATAAAAAAGCCAAACGATTTATCTGGCTTCAGGAAGAACCCGAAAACATGGGTGCCTGGACCCATGTTATGAAAAAATTCAATTCGATGGTTCCGTTGGGCAATTCAAAAACCATCCCACTCGAATTAATTTCGCGTCCGGCTAGTTCCGCTGTGGCAACAGGATCGCACGAAAGGCATGATTTACAGGTAGAGGATATCATAAAAAAAGTATTTACAATTTAAAAATATGCTGTTAATTTTTTTCATAAAACCGAATGACCGCAACTAAAAATACGGTGATAACCACCGTTGAAACCGCCAGGAAGCTGGGGCTCCTTCCCGAAGAATTTGAAAAAATAAAAGAAATCCTGGGCAGGGCTCCAAACTTTACTGAGCTCAGCATTTTTTCGGTTATGTGGAGCGAGCATTGCTCCTATAAAAATTCTATTTCCTGGTTAAAAACGCTGCCGAAGGATGGTCCGCACCTGCTTGCAAAGGCAGGAGAAGAAAATGCGGGCCTTGTGGATATTGGCGGTGGACTGGGCTGTGCTTTTAAAATCGAATCCCACAACCACCCTTCTGCACTGGAACCTTATCAAGGTGCAGCCACGGGTGTTGGTGGTATAAACCGGGATGTTTTTACCATGGGAGCCCGCCCGGTTGCACAGAGAAATTCATCTTGAAAAAACAAAATGGCTTGTAAAAGGAGTGGTGAGGGGAATAGGTAATTATGGGAATGCATTTGGGATTCCGGTTTTAGGAGGTGAGGTTTTTTTTGACGAATGTTATAATACAAACCCGCTGGTAAATGCAATGAGTGTTGGAATTGTTAAGCAGGGCGAAAACATTTCGGCCATTGCATGTGGCGATGGAAACCCGGTATTTATTGTTGGTTCCTCCACCGGAAAAGACGGGATTCACGGAGCGGCATTTGCCTCTAAAGATTTAACCAAAAGTTCAGGAGATGATCTGCCCGCTGTTCAAGTGGGGGATCCATTTATGGAAAAGCTGCTCCTTGAAGCCTCCCTCGAAGTTGGAAAATCGGGAGCTTTAATCGGAATGCAGGATATGGGTGCGGCAGGAATTACCTGTTCAACCTCCGAAATGTCGGCCAAAGGAAACAGTGGAATGGATGTATGGCTTGATAAAGTTCCAACAAGGCAGGAAGGGATGAAAGACTGGGAAATTTTGCTATCGGAATCTCAGGAAAGAATGCTTGTGGTGGTAAAAAAGGGAAGAGAAGAAGAAATAAAAAGAATATTTGAGAAATGGGATTTGAATTGCGTTCAGATTGGAATTGTCACTACTCCCGAAGAAGGTAAGGAGGGAATGCTCCGATATTTTTACCAGGGAGAGCTGGCCGGGGAAATTCCTGCAAAATCGCTTGTTCTTGGTGGAGGTGCACCTGTTTACACCCGTGAGTTTAAAGAGCCGGCAGCATTTAAAGAATCAAAAAAGTTTTCAATCGAAAGTGTTGATGAGCCCCAAGACCTTAAATCAGTGGCAAAATATTTACTCGGCCGGCCAAACATCGCATCAAAAAAATGGGTAATTGAACAATATGACTCCATGGTAGGAACCGTGAATATGACCACCAACCGGCCAAGTGATGCAGGAATAGTGAATATTAAAGGAACCGATAAAGCCATTGCCGTTACTGTAGATTGTAATTCCAGATATGTAAATGCTGACCCCGAAGCGGGTTGTGCCATTGCGGTTGCCGAAGCTGCAAGAAATATTGTTTGCTCCGGAGGAGAACCTTCAGCAATTACCAATTGCCTCAATTTTGGCAACCCTTATAATCCTGAAGTTTACTGGCAGTTTGTAGGGGCAATAAAGGGGATGAGCAAGGCCTGCCTTAAATTCAAAACGCCTGTAACCGGAGGAAATGTGAGTTTTTATAATCAGTCGAATGTGAGCGGCAGTGATGTTCCGGTTTTTCCAACTCCCACCATTGGCATGATTGGAATAATAGAGGACAAAAACAGAATAATGACCATGGATTTTAAACAAAAGGGAGATCTGATATTTTTAGTTGGTCCGGTTAAAAATGATATTAATTCTTCTGAATATTTAGCATCCTTTCATAAAATTCGTGTTTCGCCAGCTCCCTTGTTTAATCTGGAAGAAGAATTTACAATACAACAAACCATTAAAGCCCTTATAAAAAAACAATTAATAAATGCAGCGCATGATTGTTCGGATGGGGGTTTATTTGTTACCCTTGCCGAAATGGCCATACCCTCGTCACTGGGCTTTGACATAACCTCTCCCAAAGGACTTTCCAAAGAAAGGATAATTTCCAATGAATCATTCGGAAAAGAGGGTCAGGTAAGAATGGATGCTTTTCTTTTTGGCGAATCACAAAGCCGAATTGTAGTGGCCGTATCACCCGAAAAAGAGGAAGAATTTTTAGAATTTATATCTCCGCTTACTGACGCTCCTGTTTCATTTCTTGGCCATGTTACCAAAGGCGAATTCCGAATTGATTCTGAATCCTTTGGGTTTGTAGAGGAAATGGAAAATATTTTTGATAACGCCCTTGAAAATTATCTGAAATAAAATTCATACCCGGGGTTTTACCCCGAACCCGAAACGGCATAAATTTCCCTCAGAAAAAATTGCCCCTGTGGAAAAATTTCAAAATAAATATAGGATTCAATCAACGCGAATGCCCGGATGGGATTATGCCCGGGGCGGAAAATATTATATTACCATTATAACCAAAAACAGGATTTGTTGTTTTGGGGATGTGGTAAATGGTGAAATGCGGTTGAATGAAATGGGAAAAATTGTGAATGATTTTTGGTTGCAAATACCGGAACATTTTGAAAATACATTTTTGGATGAATATGTGGTAATGCCAAATCATATTCATGGTATTATTGTGATGAAACGTTCCGGTTTGAAAAATAAATTCGAAAAAACAAATGTTGGAAATAATGCCATCGAAAATAATTTGTGGTTGGAACGGAATGAATCATTGGAACCCAATTCACCGTTGGATCGGGATGAATCGTTGGAACGGAATGTATCATTGGAACGGAATGTAGAGACGCCCAATTTGGGCGTCTCTACGTCTCCACCATCCCCGATATCCCCACCGTCCCCGCCATCCCCACCATCCCCGGCATCCCCGGCCGAATCGGCCCAAACGTCATCGCACCACCCGCCAATCATTTCAATAAATAAATCGCCCATCCCAAATTGGAATTCCGGTTCATTGGGTGTTATAATTAACCAATTTAAACGCATTTGCACCATAACCATTAAAAAAAAATATTCGGTTTTCGGTTGGCAACCACGTTTTTATGATGAAATAATCCGCAATGATTACCGCCTGCAACAAATCCAATCATACATACGGAATAATCCAAAAAATTGGAACAATGATTCCATTTTCAAATAATTAATTATATTTTTGTTTTCCTTTAATTTTTCCTAAATGAAATCATCCATGGATCTCATAAATAATTTTTCTATTAAAAACCCATTTTTATGAAAACATTTTATTCTAATCTCATATCAACCCTCCTTTGGTGCACGGCAATTCTCGTTTAAACTTCGCTGACTCTCCCCCAGGGCATCTGGACTCAAAATTCAAAACCCGGAGGAAATTATTAAATTTGAAACAAATAAATAAAAACCTATGGAAGCAATTATCAGAACAAGCGATAAAAACCTTTTTGATTCGCTGCTGCTTTTTTTAAAATCATTGCATATTACTGTGGAATCAAGAGAGAGAAAACCGATAAAAAAAGCAATTCCAAAACGATCTCTTAAAGGTTCAGTTCTTAAATATGAAAACCCTTTTGGGCCTGCAACAGATTTAGTTGATTGGGAAACCCTCAAATGATATTGCTTGATACACATATATGGATTTGGTGGGTAAATGAAAATCCAATGCTGAATAATATATCCCGCTCAATATTGGATAATCAATTTCAAGGCGAAATTGCCATTAGCATCATTTCCTGCTGGGAAGTTGCAAAAGCAGTGGAAAACGGACGACTGAAATTAAAATACCCGGTGAAGGAATGGCTTTCACTTGCAATTGCAAATTTTCAACTTCATGTTATTCCTATTGACAATGCCATAATTCTTGACTCAACTTCATTGCCGGGTAATTTTCATAAAGACCCTGCCGACCAATTAATTGTAGCCACAGCCAGAACTCAATATTTTCCTCTCTTAACAGCAGACGAGAAAATATAAAAATATCCTTATGTTAAACTTTTAAAACTCCAATAAATTCTTTAATAAAATAAAACCATTTTTATGAAAACATTTTATTCTAATCTCACATCAACCCTCCTTTGCATAACCAACCCCAATTCTGTTTTTTTCCCCGGAAACATTTTCTCAAACACCCGATTTTCAATGGGCAAAAACTTTACTTCAATCAGTTAAACTTTATTAAATTTGTTGAAAACCATTTAAAATTATGGAACTTACGATAAACATTGAAAATGAAAATGTGTATCAATCGCTTACACAATTTTTAAAAGCCATCGGAATAAAAGTCCTTTCTTCTAAAAAAAAAATGATTGTTGATGAAACCACTTTAATTTCCGAAAAGTCTCTTGGGGAGGAGTGGAATTCAAAAGAGGATGATCAATGGGATAAAGTTCTTTAAAAATGTATCAACGAGGTGATATTGTAGTTGTCCCTTTTCCTTTTGCAGATAGCATGGAGGTGAAAAAACGTCCTGCCCTGATTATTTCTAACAGTTCTATCAATAAAACAGGCGATTACCTTATGGTTCAGATTACCACCAAAGAAAAAGATGATGGCCTTTCCATGCAAATACACCCTCAAGATTTTGGAGATTCCCCATTACCAATTAATAGTTTCCTCCGATGCCATAAAATTTTTTTATTGAATGAAAAAATGATCCTTTACAAAAAAACCTCAATGAAAAATTCATTTGTTGACCAGCTTGTTTTAAAAATAAATTCTTTAATAAAATAAACCCATTTTTATGAAAACTATTTATTCTGCTCTCGCATCAACCCTCCTTTGCTTAACCGCAATTCTGGTTTTTTCCTCAATAACTTTATCTCAAGCACCCGATTTTCAATGGGCAAAAAGTGCTGGGGGGAGTGCTGAAGATGTAGCCTATTCTGTTTCCACCGATGCAAGTGGCAATAGTTATGTGACAGGATATTTTACAAGCACCACCATTACATTTGGTTCAACTACATTAACCAGTGCTGGTAGTAATGATATTTATATCGTGAAATACGATGCAAGCGGAAATATAATTTGGGCAAAAAACGCAGGAGGAAACGGTCAAGACATTGCAGAATCTGTTGTCACCGATTCTACCGGGAATATCCTCATTGCAGGATATTTTGCAAGTTCATCAATTACCTTTGGCTCTACCACTTTGACCAATGCTGGTAGTTGTGATATGTTTATTGTGAAATACGGTTCAAACGGAAATGTCCTTTGGGCAAAAAGCGCAGGAGGAAGTTTTCTTGATTTTGCCCAATCCGTTAGTACCGATGCCAATGGAAATATCCTTGTGGCGGGATCTTTTAATAGTTCCACCATCACCTTTGGCTCCACAACTTTGACTAATGTTGGTAGTAATACTAAGGATCTGTTTCTTGTGAAATATGATAGTAACGGAAATGTACTCTGGGCAGAAGGCGCAGGAGGAACGTCTCATGATGAGGCTAATTCTGTTTCTACCGATGTTTCAGGTAATGTTTATATTGCAGGATCATTTTCAAGTTCCTCCATCACCTTTGGCTCTACTACATTGACTAATCCTGGTCCTTCTAGTAAAGCCGATATGTTTCTTGTGAAGTATGATGCGTCAGGTAATGTGTTATGGGCAAAAAGTGTTGTAGGAAGTGGAAGCAGCACTGATTATGCAACTTCAGTAACAGCTGATATTTCTGGTAACATATATGTAGCTGGAAATTTTAATAGTCCCACAATCACCTTTGGTTCTACCACTTTAACAAATGCTGTTAATACCGATAATTTTGAAGATATTTTTCTTGTGAAATATGATGTCAATGGAAATGTAATTTGGGCAAAAAGTGGGGGGGCGAGTGATGAGGATCATGTGGCTTCTGCTAAAACTGATTCTTTCGGTAATCTTTATCTGGCTGGTTATTTTAGAAGCTCTTCTATCATTTTTGGTTCTACAACTTTGACCAATGCAAATGCTCCAACGGGAGATGTGCTTATAGTAAAATATGATTCCAATGGAAATGTAATTTGGGCAAAAAGTGCTGGAGGGAGTAATAATGATTATGCTTGGTATGTTGCTACCGATGCCTCCAACAATATATTTATTACAGGAAATTTTTCAAGTTCTATCATCACCTTTGGCTCCACTACATTGAACAATTCCGGTGCTAATGATATTTTTCTCGCCAAACTTCCTGCACCCTGTAATGTAACCGCCAGTGCCGGCTCCGACCAATCCAATTGCCAGGGTCCTTCGGCAACAATCACAGCCTCCGCTACCGGTGGGTCAACCCCATATTCTTTTTTGTGGGGAGGAGGGGAAACTACCCAGAGCATAACTGTTACTCCCAATGCAACCACAACCTACTTTGTAACCGTATCCGATGCTAATAGCTGTTCATCGGCCGATGAAGTTACAATTATTATTAATTCAAAACCCAGTATAAATATTACTTCTACCAATGTTAGCT
>JAHEZO010000023.1 GCA_023250995.1 Flavobacteriales bacterium
GAGTCGGGGACAATGAACGTAATGTTTCTGATTGGTGACAGCCTCGTTACTCCTGCACTTCACGATTCAATTCTTGAAGGAATTACCCGCGACAGCATTCTTGCTATTGCCAGGGATTGGGGGATGAATGTGGAGGAAAGAAAAATAAGTGTGGATGAAATTATAGCAGCTCATAAAAATGGAATTCTGAAGGAAGCATTTGGTGTGGGAACAGCCGCAACCATTGCACAGATTATTTCAATATCCTTAAATGAAAAAATTTATGACCTTCCACCAGTCGAAACAAGAGAATTTTCGGGGAGAGTGGGAAAATATTTGACCCAGATCAGGAGAGGGAAAGTAAAAGACAAATTTGGATGGATGGTAAAAGTGGAATAAAATGTACTCAAAATTTTTTTTATCCACTTTTCTGAAAATTTGTAATATTGGCAATCAAAAAATTATGATTTTCGATTCTATTAGTTTGAAAAAGCATCTTCTTGTTTGTTTGTTGATTTTTGGATTTTCCATTGGGATTAAGGCTCAGTTCCGCACAGGTAATTATTGGAAAAAAACCCGCAATGAATTGGTTTTTGGAATTGGTCCGAGCAATTTTTTAGGTGAATTGGGAGGGAAAGATGCCATTGGAAAGGACATTAGTCCAAGGGATTTGGAAATTTCGGAAACAAAATTTGTAATTAATGCCGGCTGGAGGTATTATATTCAAAGGACCATGGCTATAAGAACAACCCTGTATTATGGGATGGTTAGCGGAAATGATAAGGATACCAAAGAACCCTTTAGGCAAGGGAGGAATCTGAGCTTTAAATCACCTATTTATGAATTTTCCTCGATTTTTGAATATTATGTTTTAGAAGCAAAACAAGGGAGGATGTATAAGGTGCGTGGAACAAAAACCAATGCCAGTTTTATTGTTGGCGTTTGTCCATTTTTGGGAATCGGGGCATTTTACTTCAACCCGAAAGCACAATACAAAGGGAAATGGGTGGCTTTACAACCATTGGGTACCGAAGGCCAGGGATTAAGAGTAGGAACCAAATTATATCCAAGATATAGTTATTGCATTCCAATGGGAATTACAATCCGGTACCCATTGAATCAATCAACCGCCCTTGAACTGGAATTAGGTTTCAGAAAAACATTTACCGATTATATTGATGATGTGAGCACTTCATATTATGACAACGATTCACTGAGGGCTGCAAGGGGAGACGCTGCAGCTGATTTGGCGGACCGGAGTTTAGTTGACTCTCCAGCAGGCAGTGCCTCAGGCGACCAACGAGGTGATTTTACTGAAAGGGATTCATATATGTTTGGGGTTGTTACTTTTAATTACAAGATTTCCAAAAAACGCGGCTTCCGCAGAATTAAAAGCAGACGTTCACTCCCCTCATTCTGATTTATTACTTTTTTTCTTTTTGCTTTCCTTTGGTTGAAATATTTTTTATGTTCGCCAAAATAATTTGTGGCCCTCTTCACTTTTCTTATTATTTAAGATGAAAAATATTTTCTCTTCCATTGTTATTTCAGTGGGTTTCGCTTCGAATACTTTAAGCTGTTTTGCTCAGGTTAAAGGAGGTCAGTACTCCAAATTATTTGACCTTTACGCCATGGAAAAGTTTGAAGATTGTGCCTACAAAGCCGAAAACATGGCACTGAACGATAAATACAAAAAAGACCCCGAACCACTTTTGTATTTATCTATGTGCATGCTTAAAATTTCAAAAATGGATTCGAGTTCACTGGATCAAAAATATAAAGACCCCCTCAAAGAATCACTTAAATACGCAAAAAAATTTAAGGCAAAGGACAAAACCGGTACCATGTATGCAGAAAACCTCCATTTTTTTGCTGAGTTAAAAGGAGATGCCATAATTCAGGCAAACGTTCTTTATAATCAAAATCAATTTGCAAAAGCCTCAGCTGTGCTTGGGATGATAAATGCCTATGATGAAAAAGATGATAATGTAAGATTTACCAAAGGAGTATATGATATCCTTGGAAAAAATTTGGTAGAGGGAAACAAGGGAATTAATGATGCCCTAAAAGGCCTGAATGTTTTTTTTGGCGATTCCTCCAATAAGCCCGATCTGGTTTCCGGTAATTTGCTTTCACAGGCATTTATTATTTATTCAGATTACCTGAATAAAAACAGCATGCAGGACTCAGCCAAAAAAACTATTTTAAGGGCAAAAAAATATTTTCCTGATAATTTTGAAATCAAAAATCAATATAATCTCCTGAATGGATTACCCCTTGAAGTAATGACAAAAAATGATACTACTTCAAAAGCTGAAAAAAAATATGAGTTTCATAAATCAAAAGAAAATGACAATGTGGAAATTCCTCCCACTCAGGCTGAACCCGAAATCCCGGCCGACAGCGTAAAGATTAATAATAGAGAGGAGGCAACCCCCGAACCCAAGGCAGAGGAAGAAGCTGCCCCAAAAAATTAAGAAACCCGAAAAACAAAAGGCTACCTATTTTACCTAGCCACCAAAACACAAAAGCTCTGAATCCCTCAAAAATTTTTAGTGTGATTTTGTCTTTTAGCGATTTAGTTGCTTTATATTCATAAAAAAATCTTTGGGTGCACTTTCATTTTATTCAAAACCCAGGTTAAATAAGAAAGGGGAACAATAACGGGGAAAATATTTTATTTCTTTTATTCATACCTCAAAGCCTCAATGGGGTCGAGTTTTGCAGCCTTCATGGCCGGATAGTACCCTGAAATAACCCCTACTATAAAACAGAGAAAAATTCCGGAAAAAATCCATATCCATGGAATTAGAAATGAACTTCCCATAAGGGAGGAAACAATGTTTCCTATAAAAATTCCAAGTGCAATACCAAGCAATCCACCCATCTGGCAAATACTGATTGCCTCAATAAGAAACTGCCATTTTATCGTATTTTGAGTGGCACCGAGGGCTTTCCTTATTCCTATTTCTCTGGTTCGTTCAGTAACCGAAACAAGCATAATATTCATAAGCCCTATGGCTGCTCCTAAAAGGGTAATGAACCCAATGATGGTTGCAGCAATGGTAACATACTTAATATTATCAATTAACACAGTAGCCAAATTATCACTTCTCGAAATTTCAAAATTATCATCCCCTCCAACCGGAACCTTGCGAATAATTCTGAACAAACCCGTGGCCTCCCCAATAGCCGATCCAAGATGGTCGGGAGAGGAAGTCATCACATTAATTGTGAACGACATTTCAGGTCTGGAAAAATATTGAAGAACACTTGAAATCGGGATAATACAACTTTTATCCCCGCTAAAGCCAACGCTTGTTCCTTTTTCTTTGAGTACCCCAATCACTAGGTATTTTCCTCCCCCTATTGAAATTTCTTTGTTTACCGGATTTTCAAGAAGAAAAATATTCAAGGCAAGTTCTTTTCCGATGATTACCACGTGGGCGTTGTTTTCAATCTCGGCCCGGTAAAAATTCCGGCCGTTTTCAATTTCATAACCAGCTGTGGAAAGATAATTTTCATCCGTTCCCATTACAGCAATATTTGGGTTGGTTTTCCGGATTTGAAATTTAACCGTTGCCTCATGGGTAGCAAAGGTTGAAACAGAAATAACCGAAGGGTACTGAAAAGTTCTGGAAAACCGGATGGATTCACCAAAGGTGATTGGCCTGTGTTTTTTGGGATGCTGGCCGCTTCTTCCAACTCTGATGCTGGTTCGGTTTCGTATATTAAAACTATTTGAACCCATTAATGCAAATTCTGTGTTGATGGCCGATTTAATTGCATCAATGGCTGTTAAAATTCCAACAAGAGCAGCTATCCCGATAGCAATAATTAGCATGGTGATAATTGCCCTTACCAATTGGCTTCGGATTGAACCCAAAGCAACTTTTATATTTTCTGAAATATTTTTCAATACTTTTGCAACTGAAAAACAAAGGTAGATATAAATTACTGCCTTGAATAAAAGATGATTTTTAATGAAATGATTTCTTAATAATTAAACCTCCAAAATAAATTAAATCCTATGATATTTGATATTGAAATGATAAAGGCGGTATATGCCCGGTTTCCGGAACGGGTGGAAGCTGCTAGAAAAATATTAAAAAAACCTCTTACCCTTTCCGAAAAAATTCTTTATGCACACCTTTTTGATGGCAATGCCAAACAAGAATTGCTGAGAGGAAAATCGTACGTTGATTTTTCTCCCGACCGTGTTGCCATGCAGGATGCAACAGCTCAAATGGCACTGCTTCAGTTTATGCAGGCAGGAAAAAAAACCACCGCGGCCCCTACCAGTGTCCATTGCGACCACCTTATTATTGCCCAATCGGGAGCAAAAAAGGATTTGGCAACAGCCAATACAACCAATAATGAGGTGTATGAATTTCTTGCTTCGGTATCAAATAAATATGGAATTGGTTTTTGGAAACCCGGGGCCGGAATCATTCATCAGGTAATACTCGAAAATTATGCTTTCCCGGGGGGAATGATGATAGGTACCGATTCTCATACGGTAAATGCCGGTGGATTGGGCATGGTTGCAATTGGCGTTGGAGGTGCTGATGCAGTTGATGTGATGGCAGGAATGCCCTGGGAATTGAAGTTCCCGAAATTAATAGGGATAAAACTTACCGGAAAACTCAGCGGGTGGACTTCGGCAAAAGATGTAATAAACAAGGTAGCAGGAATTCTTACGGTAAAAGGCGGTACAGGATGTATTGTTGAATATTTTGGAGATGGGGCAACTTCCATTTCGTGCACAGGCAAAGGGACTATTTGCAACATGGGAGCTGAAATAGGAGCAACTACTTCAACATTTGGCTATGATAATAAAATGTCGGTTTATCTTAAGGGAACAGGGAGAGCCGAAGTAGCGGAGCTGGCAGATAAAATTAATGAACATTTAACTGGTGACCCTGAGGTTTATGCCCATCCCAAAAAATATTTTGACCAATTAATTGAAATTAATCTTGATGAGCTGGAGCCTCATATCAACGGGCCTTTCACCCCTGATTTAGCCACTCCCCTTTCAAAGTTTGCCGATGAGGTAAGAAAAAACGGATGGCCGGAAACGCTTGAAGTTGGATTAATTGGTTCCTGCACCAATTCTTCTTATGAGGATATTTCGAGGAGTGCATCACTTGCAAAACAGGTGATGGAAAAGGGACTGATTGCAAAATCGGAATTTATCATTAGTCCCGGTTCGGAACAGGTTCGATTTACGGTGGAAAGGGATGGTTTTCTGAACGCTTTTGAAAAAATTGGCGGGGTGGTGCTGGCCAATGCCTGTGGCCCCTGCATTGGGCAATGGGCAAGGCATAGCAAAGATCCCAACAGGAAAAATTCGATCATCACATCCTTTAACCGGAATTTTGCCAAGAGAAATGATGGAAACCCGAATACCCACGCTTTTGTTGCCTCTCCAGAAATAGTTACCGCATTCGCTATTTCAGGCAAACTCACCTTTAACCCGAAAACGGATTTTTTGATTAACGAAAAAGGAGAAAAGGTAAAAATTGAAGAACCCACCGGCCTTGAAATGCCAACAAAAGGATTTGAGGTGGAAGATGCCGGCTTCAGGGCACCGGCAAAAGATGGAAGTGCTGTTCCTGTTTCTGTGAATCCTGATTCAGACCGGCTTCAGCTTCTGGAATCATTCGACTCGTGGGACGGAAAAAATATTGTTGGTATGAAGGTTTTGATAAAAGCCAAAGGAAAATGTACTACCGATCATATTTCAATGGCAGGGCCATGGCTTAAATACCGCGGACACCTGGATAACATTTCCAATAACATGCTCATTGGAGCGGTAAATGCTTTTAATGGGAAAACCGATTCGGTAAAAAATCAAATTACCGGAATATATGAGGGTGTTCCCCAGGTACAAAGGGCTTATAAGGCCAAAGGGATTCCAAGTATTGTAGTTGGAGATACCAATTATGGCGAGGGTTCTTCAAGAGAGCATGCAGCCATGGAGCCAAGGCATCTTGGAGTTAAGGCCATCCTGGTAAAAAATTTCGCACGCATTCATGAAACAAATTTAAAGAAGCAGGGAATGCTTGCTCTTACTTTTGCCAATGAATCTGATTACGAAAAAATTCTTGAGGATGATGTGATTGATTTTAAGGATTTGGATTCTTTTGCCCCGGGCAAGCAAATAACTCTTGTTTTAAATCATTCTTCGGGTAATAAAGAAGAAATTAAAGTAAACCATACCTACAATCAAAATCAAATAGATTGGTTTAAGGCAGGCTCAGCTCTTAATCTTATTAAGAAAGCGGGGAAATAAATTTCAACAAAATCCTTTTATAAATTCCGGATTTAGGCGTTAACCGTAATCGGTTTGGGAGAAGCGTCTAAAATCTCCTTGTTTGCAAACTCAGAATATTTTTCGAAATTCTTAATGAAGGCATCGGCCAGAAAATTTAGCTGAACATCATAGGCATCCTTATCTTTCCAGGCATTTCTCGGGACCAGAATTTCAGAGGGTACACCTTGGCATGTGGCCGGAACATTTAATCCGAAAACCGGAATTGTTTCGAATTTGGCGTTTTCGAGTTCACCGTTTAAAGCTGCCGTAATTAATGCTCTGGTATAAGAAAGTTTTATTCGGCTGCCAACCCCGAATCCTCCATTGATCCAACCGGTGTTTACCAACCATACATTAACTTTATTTTCTCTTAATTTTTTACCCAAAAGCTCAGCATATTTTGTTGGATGAAGGGGTAAAAAGGCTTTTCCGAAGCAAGCCGAGAATGTGAGTTGGGGCTCTGTGATTCCCATTTCGGTTCCTGCCACCTTAGCCGTATATCCCGAAATAAAATGATACATTGCCTGAGCGGGAGTTAATTTAGAAATGGGAGGAAGAACCCCATAGGCATCGCAGGTTAAAAGAAAAATATTTTTTGGAATTCCGCCAAGAGAAGGATTGGCCGCGTTCTCAATATGATGCAAGGGATAGCTAACTCTGGTATTTTCAGTTTTCTTGCAATTGCAGTAATCAACTGTTCTTGTTCCATCATGAAAATTAATGTTTTCAAGTATGGCTCCGAATTTTATGGCTTTATATATCTCCGGCTCTTTCTCCTGTGATAAATCAATACATTTTGCATAACATCCTCCTTCAAAATTGAAAACAGAATTTTCGGCCCATCCGTGTTCATCATCTCCTATTAGCTTGCGGTTGGGATCGGCAGAAAGGGTTGTTTTCCCAGTTCCGGATAATCCGAAGAAAATTGCAGTATCTCCGGCTTTGCCAATATTTGCTGAGCAATGCATTGAGAGGACTCCCCTTTCCTGAGGAAGGATGTAGTTGAGGATGGTGAAAACCCCTTTTTTAATTTCACCCGTATAGCCGCTTCCTCCAATGAGAATTATTTTTTTAGTAAAGTTAATAATGCTGAAATTATGCTGGCGTGTGCCGTCAATGGCAGGGGTGGCTTTGAACCCGGGCGCACAAACAATCGTCCACTCGTGAGAAAAGTTCTCTAATTCAGTTTTTGTCGGCCTTAAAAACATATTTCCGGCAAACAAATTTGACCAGGGGTGTTCGGTAACCACTCTTAAGTTGAGCCGGTATTTTGGTTCGGCACATACATAGGCATCTCTTACAAAAATTTCTTTACCGGTTAAATATTCGGTAACCCGTTTATAAAGTTTATCAAATTTATCGGGTTCGTATTTGAAGTTTACATCTCCCCACCAAATGGTTTTTTCGGTAATTGAATCACAAACCGAAAACTTATCTTTTGGCGCTCTGCCGGTGAACTCACCTGTATCAACGCATAACGCACCCGTATCGTTCAGCACTCCCTGTCCTTTAATAAGGGTATCCTGTACCAGTTCGGCAGGGGTAAGATTCCAGCGGACTGCAGAAACCTTTTCCAGTCCGAGTTCGGCTAAATTGGCTCCTTTTGGTTTTAATCCTGATTCTTTCATTTGTAAATATTTTGGTTAAACATTTAAGGCAAATCAAAAAACGAACGCGAATTTAAATTATTTACCAAAAACACAGCCCATAAGGCACCAAATTTTATAAACAATTGGCTTTTTGCGGTTGAAAAGTTTTTTTTTACCTTAAAACCGGATTTTGGGTTGCCACAGATTCCACGGATTCTCACAGATTTCTTTTTGAATCTGTGTAATCTGTGGTTCATTTTTGTTTTTTAAATATTTTTTTCGGAGGGATAATAAAATAAAGGCCTGCGGAAGGAACGAAAGAGAATCCATTAAACTTTACCGTGTTTCCTCCAAGCAAATTGAAAGTTCCGTAATTCTGATAATACATTGAAAAGGATAAAAGGCCATAAACATATTTATATCCGAACCGGATATTGGTAAAGGTTCCAAAGGCGGGGAAATTCTTTTTTTCATTTATTGGTTTAATGAGGGTTTTATTCACCGAGATTCCGGAAGGGCCGGCCGCCTCATAAATTTTTTGAGGATCAAAAGAATAACTTACAAAGGAATGACTATAAACCAATCCATAAGAGATGGCTCCATAGTTTTCCTCCTTTCCGAAGGAATAACTGAAAATTAATGGTACTAAAAAATCCTTTCTTTTAAATTCAAGTCCTAAAATCCCCTGCAATTTATCAAGTCCCAGAGGCAAATCGTAACTCTGTGAAGAAAACTGCAATCCGATGCTTCCGTATTTTTTACCGCTTGCGGTGTCCTCCCCGGTTGAGGTGGGACCCATGAACTGATAGCGGGAATCAAAAACATGAGTGCCCGAGGCGAATTTATATCCAATATCCATCTTTTTGAACAAACCGTATCTTGCATACATATTAAAGCCTGAACCCAGCGGGTCGAGGGAATAAGCAAGAGCTACAATGTTTAACTTGTTTAACGCATCATCAAAAACAATGGAATCTTTATTGGCCAGCGATTCAATTATTTCGGAAGAGCTTCCTTTTAGGGCTTTAATTGGCTGGGTGGCAAAATTTGCCGAAAAATCAATTCCTGCTTTTATTTGTTTGTGCGGGGTAACCTTGCCCGACTCCAGGATGGTACGGGGGGCGGAGCAGGAGGATATCGCAAAACAAACGATAACAATTGGGTTTTTTAGTTTCATGAGAGAAGGGATAAAATTATTTTTTCGAATTTTAATTTCGTAAATTTTTATTTTCTTAAGATGCAAATGGATAAAACACAAAATAAGAAAGCCAAAGATATTTTAATGGATTCATTACTGCAACAGAAAATTTGCCATCTGCGGCTTTGGGTTTAATATCTGCCGAAAAAATTCCCGACAGTGGTTGTTAAATAACGGATTGGTATTTAATCAATTTTTATTTTGCAGCCAGGATAATTAATAAAAATGGGAATACCGCAGTTGCAGCTGAAACTACAGCAGATATTGCGGAAATGACCGCTATTATCCATGCCACCATTAATGCAAATACTACCAGATTGAATATTGAAATCAAAAGCCCCTTTAACCGGTGGCTTCTTGACTGCTCCTGATCTTTTAATACTCTGATTAACCCTATTGTGCTGAAAATAAAACTAACAAGCGACATGATAAAAAACAGGATTAGCAATACCAAAAGGATCCAAGCCATTGTGTTTACAAAATGGGCGAATACGGAAATCACCAATAGGATAGTAGCTATAATTACGAGAGGCACAATAATTAATTCCGCAATTTGCAGGATAAGTGCGGTCCGTGAAAACCTGTCAGAGGGCTTGGGTTCCGTTGGGTCGGGATTTTTTCTGTTTTTAAAAAGACCTATTGCAGCGATTATAATTCCTGTAAGCCGGGTTATTGGAAAAGATAATCCACTTAAAACATAAAATAAACCAATAAAAGGGTTTGCGGGCTGGAAAATGCTTAATAAAATTACAGTCAGTAAATTAAACACCGACAGGATTAGAAAAATGATTGCCAATTTGTATATTAAAGGTAATTTTTGTTTTTCGGGTTCTCCATTGTTTAAATGAGGAAGAGGATTCAAGTGAAGAGTTTGATTTCGTTTATGACCATAAGAAAAATTCCGAGGATGAAGGTGAGTGACAGATTGAGAAAAAATAAAATTTTCTATCCTCTTATTATCCCGTTTTTGCTTATCAATTCCTACAAGCATTTCCTCCGGATTTATAACAGAATCAATAGCATTATTTATTAAATAATTCGATGGATTTAAACAGGTATTGCCTGAAAGCTTATCAATTTCATCATTTTTTTCTCTTCCCAATGAAAAATAATATCCGGGCCTTGACCTTCTTTTAACAAGGTTGAAGGAATATTGGCAGGAAAAAATCAGAGAAGCGGTAAGTGCAAAAATTATGAATCGCAATATTTTTTGAGATTTCATTTCGGCAATTTAAATTATCGGTAATTAAAAAAGAAATGGAATAATTCTTTTGGCTGTTTCAGAATATGCTTCATATTCTTTGTAAGTAACCAAAAGGAATTTTTCTTCAATCATAATTCTTACCAGCAAACCACCGCTTATCAGTATGAATGATACAATAGTTTCAAAAAAAGGGTAGGCAATTACACAAGCAAAAGAGAAATAAATGAGCGAAGCATAAATTGGATGCCTGAACCAGCGATATGGCCCATTGGTAACAAGATGCCCTCTGGTGGTATTTGCAGCAGCGTGAAAACTGCGAAACCCAAATGTTATTCGGGCCCACAACATAAGAGCTAATGAAAGGATTTGGATAATTATTATTAATGGATTTTTTGATATCAAATAATTATTTTCATACAGAAAAAACAAACCAAGGACCGCAAATAAATAGGCGATGATGGAAATAATTTTATAGGTCATTTTTTGTGAAATTTAATTGTTAAAAATTAATAATAATTTTTTGTTATCAATTAGAATATGATGAATAAATTTTACTCAAAGAAAATGATAAATGTTTTAACCATGAACCGAAACTTTACCATCTGCTGCTTTGAGTTTGTTAAGTGCTAAAAACCGTAAGAGTTACCGGTAAAGGTTTTTTAAAAGGAGAGAGAATTCGGCCTTATTGCTTCGGGCAATTTCAATATTTGCTCCATCGGCCATTTCTACAAGACCGCCATCTTTTAATGGAGAATATTTTTTGATGTGTTCTAAATTAATGAGGTGGGATTTATGCGTACGGTAAAAACTTTCTTCCTCAAACAACCCTTGCATTTCTTTAAGATTACGTGAAATGAGCCGGGTTTTTCTATCCATAGTAATTACTTTGCAATAGCTTCCGTCCGCTTCAATGCGAATGATGTCGGCAATTTTTACGTATTCGGTGCCAGAGGAAAACGGCAGCCCAACCTTGCCCGACAGGGATGCTCTGATTCTATCCATTCTCTGGGCGGATTCCAATGGGTCCTTTCGGTTTTCAGCTACCTTATTCACCGCTTTTATTAGTTCCGGAATGCTGATTGGTTTTAGTAAATAATCAACGGCATTTAATTTAAATGCCTTAATGGCAAAAGTGTCGTATACGGTAACAAAAATTACATCAAAGTTTCTGATGCCTACCTTTTCCAGCAATTCTATTCCAGTCATATGGGGCATTTGAATATCAAGAAATACAAGATCGGGTGATTTTATTTTTATCTCCTCAATACCGTCTTTTGCAACATTTGATTTTCCAACAACCTCTACTGTTGGACAGTATTCTTTAAGCGCCAGTTCGAGAGAAATCAACGCACTGTTCTCGTCATCAATAATTACTGCTTTTATCATTGTTAAAAGGTTTAAGTGTAAATTTCATTGCAAGGAATGATTAGTTCCACTTTTGTTCCGAAGGCATTTCCAAAATCATCTTTGAGATCGTAATACTGAACTCCAATTCCGCTTTTGTTTAATGAATTAAGTAACTGAATGCGTTTTTCCGTAATTTTAGTTCCAAGCGATTCGTGTGATGATTTATTTGTTCGCATCCCGGCTGCTGCTTTTCTTCCTATCCCATTATCTTCAATAGAGCAAATAAGGTGACCATCCCTTGTCTTGACATTTATTAAAAGGGTTCGTTCCCCGTTTTTATGAAGTAGCCCATGCCAGATTGCATTTTCAACATAAGGCTGCAATACTAGGGGTGGCACAAGATGCTGTCCATGGTCGCCCTCCGGTTCAATTTCCCACCGGCAAATAAATTTTTTATCAAACCTCTGTTCTTCCAATTCAACGTACAATTTCAGCATTTCCAATTCCTTTTTTAATGAAATAAGTTCATGCCTTGAATTTTCAAATACCTGCCGCATTAAGCCCGAAAATTTCGATAAATAGATATTGGCCGATAGTTTGTCATTTTGCAAAATAAAACTTTGGATCGAATTAAGTGAATTAAAAATAAAATGAGGGTTCATTTGCTTACGCAATGCAAGTTGCATGTAATGGTCCAGATCTTCCCTCAGCGCTTCCTGTAACTGCCTGGTGTAAATTAAACTTTCTTCCAGTTCTTTTTTCTGTTTATTGATGGTATTGTTTTGTAAAAGAAGGCTGTCGTTACTTTTTTTCTTACTTCTGTATTGCATAAATAAAGAAATGGCCAAAAGAAACGTAAGAAACAAAGTAAGAATAATGAGTGCAATGAATTTACTCTGTTTTTGAATGTACGCCTGTGTTTTTTGAAGTTGCGATTCCTTTTTCACACCTTCGGAAACAAGCGATTGTATTTCGCGTTGCTTTTTCTCAAACTCATATTTTGATTGCAAATCAGCCATTGCCTGTTCGGTGATTATTTTCGATAAAGAATCTTTAATGTTTGAGTATTGTTTAAAATAAATCAGCGATTTTTTTGAATCAGATTTTTGTGCATAAGCTTCGGAAAGTCCTTTAAGGGCATTCTGAATTATTAATGGGGAATGGTTGTTTTCCCCGATTTCTATTGCCTTTTCGAAATTTATTGCTGCAAGTCCGGGTTTGTTAATTTTTAAATAATATTCCCCCGAGTCGAGATAATTATTTGCCACCTTCCCTTCAGCCTTTCGTTTTTCGGCCAAAGGTAAATCCATTTGAAATTTAGGATTGCCGTTTTGTTCAGGTAATGAAGATATATTTGATTTATAATTTTCAAGGCTGTCATTTAATCTTTTTTTTGATTGAATTGACTTTTTTATCTCATTATAAACCACGTCAAATTTTTCTACAGTGCCCGTATCTGATCTAAAAATGGAATCTATTTTTTTGTAATTATTACGTATTTTACCAGTGAAATTGTTAAACCGGTTTAAATAGGTTGGCGATGTTTCTGATGGAACGGGTTTCTTTTGCAATGTATCAGGCGATTCGGAAAATTGTCCGACATTTAATGAATCGGGATTAAAAACGGTTTCAGAAGATATTTCCGTAATGGAGGATTGGATGGTTCCTGAAATAAAAACGAACCCGTTAATTTCAAAAAAGCAACCTAAATAATTTAATGGAAAAACCAACAAGGGAATTTTAAGGAAAAACAAAAAAATGAAAACGGATTTCATTTTTGATTTCGAATTTAGGAAAGTTAATTATTGTCCCGGGGTTACAGGTGATATAATAAACTGTATTTTTCTTTCGAATACTCCTTAAAAAATCCGAAATTTAACTTTTCACCCGTTACCCTTTTGCATAATTCGGCAGCTGAAAATCTTTTCCCGTGTTGATGTATGTTTTTTCGTAACCAGTCCAACAGAGGTTTTGTATTTCCGTTTTCAATGTTTTTTTCAAGGGAAGGGATATCCTTTTTTGCTTTGGAAAAAAACTGGGCTGCATAAAAACTTCCGAGTGAATACGTGGGAAAATACCCGAAATTGGCATAAGACCAATGGATATCCTGTAAAACTCCGTTTTTGTCATCCGGCACATCAAGGCCCAGATACTCTTTATATTTCTGATTCCAAACCGATGGCACATCTTTAACTTCAATTGATTTTTCCATAAGGGCCTTTTCAACTTCAAACCGTATTAAAATATGAAAATGGTAAGTTAACTCATCGGCTGAGGTTCTGATGAGTGAAGGTTTTACCACATTTATGGCTTTGTAAAAATCTTCCACAGATACTTCGGCTAAATTTTGTGGAAACAAATCCTGTAATTTTTTGAAATTGGCTTTCCAGTAAGGAAGTCCCCTTCCAATACAATTTTCCCATAAACGCGATTGCGATTCATGAATGCCAAGTGAAACAGAATCTCCGCTGGGTAATCCGTAATTGGCAGAATTTAGTCCCTGCTCATATAGGGCATGCCCCCCTTCGTGAATGCATCCCCAAATCATTTCGTTCAAATCATTTTCATTTACTCTGGTAGTAACCCTGACATCCAAAGAATTAAATCCCGTAGTAAAAGGATGCGCTGATAAATCCTGCCTTCCAGCTTCAAAATCAAAATTCATTTGCTTTAGCAAAAAAATTCCAAAATTCCACTGTTTGTCCTTTTCATAATGCATGAACATAAATTCATCCTCATTTTGTTTTTTAGCCGAAATTTTTTTTGCAAATTCAACCAGCCAGGTTTTTACCCCACTAAAAAGTTCATCAATTTCCTGGGTAGTTGCCTTGGGCTCATACAAATCAAGCATGGCATCGTATGGATGGTTTTGGTAACCCAATAGTTCCGATTCCTGCCTTTTAAGGTCAACCAGTTTTTTAAGGAAAGGGGCAAAACTTTTAAAATCAGATTCTTTGGATGCCTTGGTCCAAACCATTACCGATTCAGAAATGGTTTTGCTCAGGGTTTCAACAAATTTCCGGTTGTATTTTTTGTTCCGGTTAAAATCTCTAAGCGACTCCCTTATGTTGCTCTTTTCAGTTTCATTTAATGATTCATCCTCCGAAAGTTTCTCTAAAATGTTTCCAAATTTTTTATCAATGGAAAGATCATGGCTGATGCCTGATAAAGTTGAAATCTGGCGAGCTCTGAAATCGCTTCCCTTTGGAGGCATGTTAACTTCCATATCCCATTGCAAAACGGAGGAAGAATAATTTACATCAGCAAGCTTCTGAAGATGTTCGCAATACCATTGGTAATTCTGATTCATTGAAGGATGGTTTGTAACTTTTCGCTCTACTAATTATTTTTTCTAAAAAAGTAATAACAAATATTGAAATTAACTTTTTAACTTCTAAATCATATTTTCTATCTCTGTTCGTATTTAAACATTTTTTATTAAATGTTATGTGTTATTTGTTTCTTCTTAATTCCACCTTGTGGTTGAACAGTAACGATTGTTTTACCTAAGTTGAACCGAAAAAAAATTTACGTCCTGAAAGCCCCCGCCCCAACCATTATCCATCCTGAAATAAAAAAGAGTCCGCCAATGGGTGTAAGTATTCCGGGGAAATACAGATTCTGAATATTAAAAAACTCTCTTAAGGAAAGCAGGTAAAGGGATCCGGAGAAAAAAAATATTCCGGCAATAAAAAAAAGACCGGCAGCAATAAGAGTTCTAGACCGCATCTTATTCATCAAAACCACTAAGGCCAAAATAGCAATGGTGTGGATAAACTGATAAAAAACTCCTTTTTCAAAAGTGGCAAGTTGTTCGGCCGTTATTTTTGTTTTTAAATAATGTGAACCCAAAGCACCCAATGAAACTGCTATAAAACCGGAGATGCCCGAAATAAAAAGAAATATATTCTGCATGAAATTATTTGCCGATAAATTTATTCAGTTCTCCAATGGATGAATCAAAGTCAAAGGCATCATTCACCATGAAAAAATTTCCTTTATCGTAGGTGCGCGGGTAGGCAAATTTGGCAAATTCAATTTTCGTTCCCTCAAACCCAAACAAAATCATAATTTCTTTAACCTGAGAAGAAAGAAGGCAGTTAGCCCCCGCAATTTGTTTTGCAATGGTTATTTTGCTCGATTCAAAGGTTTTTAATGAAATAGTTGTTTTTGCTGATTGAAATTCTTGAAGGCTCATTGGAACCGGACAGCCGATAGGCCCATTGTAACCGGGTAAATAATTGGGGGTTTGGGTAAGGCCGTTATTGCCTGAACCCATGTTTCCTTGTCCCCCCTGAAAGCCCGGGTCATTTGGATTTCTTATACCACCATTGTTTAAAACATCTGTGGGCCCGCTGGGAAGTGACTGAACAGGGGCAAGTGTGGAATTAAATTTGACCATAATCTGGTTGGGCGATGAAGGGGCAAAAGACAATGGATTTTCACCTTTTGGCGAAAGTTCAAATTCCCCTTTTTGATTTTTTGCCACCGAAAAAACAGTTTCTCTGGCCGGATTTATTTTAACCGAGTTGTTAATAATGGAAAAAACCGGATAGGGGATAACAATCAAAACATTATAAATATTTTCTTCCAAAGCAAAAACTTTTACATTATTGCCCAAAATGGAATTTTGTTTTATTCCGTTCAAAAACACATGAAATGGCTCACTTCCCGGAGTAAAAAAAACCAGTCCCGCGTTTTGGCTAAAAGAATTTTGAAGGGATAAAAACGCAAATAGAAACAATACATGTTTCAAAATATTTTTTTTCATGTTCTTGGTTTTTATTTCTGAATGTAAAAGTAAAAATTTATTGTAACGGGGCTTGATGGTAAAAAATATAATTTCGCCAAAAAACAAAAACATTTTTTAATGAAAAAAATTCTCGTGCTTGGAGCCGGAAGATCGGCATCCTCGCTCATAAAATATCTCCTGGATAATTCTTTTGCTGAAGGGTGGCACATTACCGTTACCGACAAATCGGAAGAAATGGCCAGGTTGAAAACAGGAAATCACCCAAACTCCAATGCCATTGGTTTTGATGCAAACAAAAAGGAGAATCGTCTAAAGGAAATTAGTAAGGCAGATGTGGTAATTTCGATGTTGCCTCCCACCCTTCATATAAATATTGCAAAAGACTGCATTGCTTTGAAAAAGCATATGGTAACCGCATCGTATGTTTCGGATGAAATGAAAGCACTTGATCTTTTAGCAAAAAAGGAAGGAGTTGTAATAATGAATGAGGTTGGGGTTGACCCGGGCATTGATCACATGAGTGCCATGCGGGTAATTGATGAGGTGCATGATTCGGGTGGGAAAATGGTGCAGTTCGAATCTTTTTGCGGTGGCCTGGTGGCTCCCGAATCCGACAACAATCCATGGAATTATAAGTTCACCTGGAACCCCCGCAATGTGGTGCTTGCAGGGCAGGGAACAGCAGTAAAATTTATTCAGGAAAATCAATACAAATACATTCCCTACCATAAACTTTTCCGCAGAACAGAAATTATTGAAATTGAACAATACGGGAAGTTTGAGGGTTATGCCAACCGCGATTCTCTAAAATACCGCGAGCTTTACGGTTTACAAGGAATTCCCACGATTTACCGGGGCACTTTGCGAAGGCCCGGGTTTTCAAGAGCCTGGGATATTTTTGTTCAGTTAGGAATGACGGACGACAGTTATATTATGGAGGGGTCGGAAAACATGACCTACCGCCAGTTTCTTAATTCTTTCCTGTCTTACCATCCCACTGATTCAGTCGAAATAAAACTCATGATGTATTTACATCTTGATCAGGACGACACCATACTGATGGATAAGGTGAAATGGCTCGGATTATTTGATAACACCAAAAAAGTTGGAATTAAGGATGCCTCTCCCGCACAAATCCTTCAACATATTCTTGAACAGAAATGGAAACTGGAAGAGCACGATAAAGATATGATAGTAATGTGGCATAAATTCATTTATGAACTGAAAGGGAAAAAATACGACCGCGAATCCTCGCTGATTGTAATGGGGGATGATCGGACTTTTACCTCTATGGCTAAAACAGTGGGCTTGCCTGTTGGCATTGCTACTAAATTAATTTTAAACGGAACAATTTGCAAACCGGGGGTTCACATTCCGGTAAAAAAAGAATTTTATCTTCCTGTTTTAAAGGAATTGGAAGAAAACGGAATTGTGTTCAAAGAAAAGTTTAACTAAAAAGTGAAAAACAAATCAAATTATTTTGTTATCGGGTTAATGTCGGGCACCTCCCTTGACGGGCTGGATATTGCCTATTGTAATTTTTCAATATATAATAGCAAGTGGGTTGGAAAGGTAATAGCTGCAAAAACGTATAAATATTCAACCGCCTGGAGACAAAAACTCTCCACCGTTGAATCAAAAACAGCTCTTGATATTTCCAAACTTCATTCCGAATTCGGGCAATTTTCAGGAAAAAAAATCAAAGAATTTATTTCCGAATTTAACCTCCATAAGGAAATTAAAAAAGAAAACGTTTTTGTATCTTCCCATGGCCACACAATATTTCATCAACCCTTAGGTAAAAACAATAAAATGGTTAAGGAATCTGAGTGGAAAAATGAAATAACTCCTTTCACCTTCCAGCTTGGAAACGGGGCAGCAATAGCCACCTGCTCCGACCTGCCGGTGGTTTGCGATTTCCGTACGGCAGATGTAGCTTTGGGAGGCCAGGGGGCACCCCTTGTTCCCATTGGAGATGCTTTACTTTTTTCCGATTTTGCCTACTGCCTGAATATAGGAGGAATTGCAAATGTTTCTTTTGAAAAAAAGAAAACCGGGGAAAAAAATAGTAAAAGTCAAAGAATTGCTTTTGACATTTGCCCCGCAAACATGGTATTGAACCATTTTGCAAATATATCAGGTAAAGAATTTGATTCAGGAGGGGAAATTGCAAAATCGGGGAAAATAAATTTTAAATTATTAAATGAATTAAATGCGCTGGAATTTTATCTCCTTAATCCGCCTAAATCACTCGGAAAGGAATGGGTAACAAAGGAATTTTTTCCTGTGATTGATAATTATAAAATCCATACCAGAGATAAAATGAGAACCCTGGTAGAGCACATTGCCATTCAAATAGGTTTGCAATTAAAAAAAATGCCAAATCAATTTTTTCACCCCCGGGCAACAAAAGAATACAACAGAATTCTTGTTA
This sequence comes from Flavobacteriales bacterium, assembly GCA_023250995.1. GTDB lineage: Bacteria > Bacteroidota > Bacteroidia > Flavobacteriales_H > JAHEZO01 > JAHEZO01. The sequence continues at coordinate 18,821 of JAHEZO010000023.1, forward strand.
CAGGAGGCGGGGCTCACAACAAATTTTTAATTCAACGCATTAAAGCCAATTTTACTTTTCCCCTATTCATCCCTGAAAAAAAGATGGTTGATTTTAAGGAGGCACTAATTTTTGGTTTTTTGGGAGTGCTTAGGATGAGGAATGAAATAAACTGCCTTTCTTCGGTTACAGGAGCTGCAAGGGATAACTGCGGAGGCGCTGTTTACAAGCCATAAAATTTTTTAGCTTTCACCTTTATCAAAAAAAAATTTCCGCCAAATTCGAAAGTATATAACAAGTTTGAATTTTTTTATGAAGCTGTTTCCTGAACAAGCTCCGGGATGAGTAAAGGTTTAAATGCAATTCTTACCACCGCATCCATCCGGTTTTTTCTTTCTTGCTACATTTGCCTGAATTTTATTTTATCTCATAAATGGACATTTCAAATTTTACCAGTCAAATTTTTTTCGGAAACTCAGTCAGGGACTATCTGATTCTTATTTCTCTGATTTTTTTGGGTTTTGTTTTTCTGCGGTACCTGTCCAAATTATTAAGCAATTTTATTTTCCGTTTTATTAAAGAATATTCGGAGGGAATTTCCAGGGAAATATTTTTCGAAAAACTTCACAGGCCGCTCTCCTGGTTTGTTATGCTAATAATTATTTATGCCGCTACCGATCATCTGGAGTTTCCTCAGGAATGGAATTTAGTTCCGGCAGAAAAATTCGGGTTGCGGATGATTATTGAACGCTGTTACCAGTTTGTAACTATTTGCTCTGTGGCATGGATTCTTTTAAGAATGGTTGATTTCTTAGGTTTGATATTGCTAAAGAAAGCCGAAAAAACCGAATCAAAGCAGGATGACCAAATGGTAGTTTTTGCCGTTGAAGCAATAAAAATTATTGTGATTGTTTTTACGGTTTTTATAATACTTGGTTCGGTAATGAATGTAAATGTTGGTTCTCTGGTGGCAGGGTTAGGAATTGGGGGCCTGGCTTTTGCCCTTGCCGCAAAGGAATCACTCGAAAATCTGCTCAGCTCATTTATTATTTTTTTTGACAAACCTTTTGAAGTGGGAGATTCCATCACTGTGGGGAATGTAAGCGGTACCGTTGAAAAAGTTGGCTTTCGAAGCACCAGGATCAGAACGGTTGAAAAAAGCCTGGTAACTCTGCCGAACAGAAAAATGGTTGATGCCGAACTGGATAATCTTACCCTTAAAACCCTTACACGTGTCCGCTTTATTATTGGAATTCAATATCAAACTCCCGAGGAAAAAATTAATAAAATTGTGAGTGATATTAAAAAATACCTGGATGAGCATCCGCAAACAAATCAGGAAAATACGGTCCGGTTTTTTGAATTCGGAGAATCATCTCTTAACATCCTAATTCAATATTTTGTAACAACCATTGATTGGAATATTACAATGAAGGTGAGGGAAGAAATTAATTTGAAAATTTCAGCCGTTGTAAAAAACAATGAAAGTAATTTTGCCTTCCCTACCCGCACAATAATTATGGAAAAACCGTAGTTTAAATTCTTTCTTTATGTCGAAAAAACAATTATTTTACATTCAGAGATCAATAATATTTTTATTCCTTGGCATTATTTTTAATTTTTCCTACGCTCAAAAAAACATGGGTATCGGCACGCTTACTCCCGATGGCAGTGCCATTCTTGAACTCAGTCCACCCTCAGGCAACCAGGGCTTCCTGGTTCCACGGTTAACCACTACTCAGCGCAATTCCATTGTTTCCCCGGCCAACGGACTTTTAGTTTATGATGTTGATTCCAACTCATTTTATTATTTCAGCACTTCATGGATTTCCCTCTGCCAGCTTACAGGTCCGCAGGGCCCGATAGGGTTGCAAGGGCCAACAGGTGCCAGTGGCCTAATGGGTCCCCAGGGAATTTCAGGAGCAACCGGTGTTGATGGGTTAACCGGTCCACAGGGGCCACAGGGAATAACCGGAGCTGACGGGCCCACAGGAACTCAAGGTATTCAGGGCACAACAGGTGCTCTCGGACCACAGGGCATTCAGGGTGTTACCGGTGCCGATGGGCCTACCGGTTCACAGGGAATTCAGGGCAATACCGGTGTTGATGGCCAAACAGGATTGCAAGGTATTCAGGGCATAACAGGGGCTGATGGCCCTCAGGGCCCCCAAGGATTACAAGGGGTAACAGGAGCTGACGGAACAACCGGTCCTCAGGGAATTCAAGGGCTAACGGGCGCTGATGGAGTAACAGGCCCACAGGGAGCCCAGGGCGTTACAGGAGCTACGGGTATTCCCGGGGCTGACGGAAACACCGGCCCCACCGGTTCTGTGGGAATTACAGGTCCAAGTGGTACAGATGCCTCCATTCCATCGGGAGTTATTATGATGTGGTCGGGACTTATTTCAAATATCCCATCCGGCTTTGCTCTGTGTGATGGAACAAATGGTACTCCCAATTTGCTCGACCGTTTTATTGTTTCTGTCCCAAATTCAGGAACCAATCCGGGAGCTGCTGGAGGTGCAAATTCTTATTCACTTAATGTTTCACAACTCCCCGCCCACGACCACACCGGCTCCGGTACAACAAGTACTGATGGTGATCATTACCACAGTCAGGACGGATATAATTTAAATGGAGGAGGTGGCCCCATTCCCTGGTATAACTGGGCCAATTCAAGTTATGCCACCAATAACCCCAATACGGGCAATGCAGGTTCCCACAGCCACACTTATAGTTTCACCACATCGCAAACAGGTTCGGGTGCTGCCATTGATAATCGCCCACTGTTTTACACCCTTGCCTTTATAATGAAATTGTAAAAATTAAACCTTCAAGGATTCATAAACATTAAAAGTTTATTGGAAAAGAATTTTTGCTCTTTTAGACTTCGACTCCCGTATTCCAACCTTCATCTCCCGACTTCTGACTTCCGACTTCTAACTCCCGTCTCCCCACTTCTGACTCCCGTCTCCCGACTTCCTTCTTTTGCATTTCTCCATTACTTGTTTATCTTTGCCTCAGTTCTTTAATTACTTATCACGAAAGGTTGAGGGATACGCCCTATGAAACCTTGACAACCCTTTTTGATTTTATTTTTTGAAATTTTGATTTTTTTTCTCGTCAAAATCCAGAATTAAAATTCATTAAGAAGGTGCCAAATCGTAAATTATTTGCCGAAGCTTTAGCGCAGGCAGACATCTTCCGAAGCTTTAGCGCAGGAAGAAGATAAGTCAGAGAAATTATTTGAATTCATCCATCAAATTATATCATCTCCTCTGACAATTGCAGTGGAGATTTTTTTTTGTATCAAAACCATTTTTTTTGTGAAAAACATTCGCAATACTTTATCCCAACGCATACTCGTAATTGACGGGGCCATGGGCACAATGATTCAGGAGTACAAACTTACTGAGGCGGATTACCGTGGAAATCGTTTTGCTGAGTGGAAATCAGATTTAAAAGGAAACAATGATTTGCTTGTTCTTACTCAACCAGAAATCATTAAAAAAATACACCTCAAATACCTTGAAGCCGGAGCAGATATTATTGAGACCAACACCTTTAATGCACAAAAAATTTCATTGGCCGATTATGGGATGGAGGCACTTGCTTATGAAATAAACCTCGAAGCCGCAAAAATTGCATCGTTTGCCGTTAAGCAACATGCAGCCATTCTTGATTTACCTGTTTCTTCTTTTTTTGTTGCGGGTGCCCTCGGCCCAACAAACAAAACACTTTCATTGTCTCCGCGTGTAAACGAACCCGGTTACCGGGCGGTTAGTTTTGATGAGGTGGTGAATGCTTATTCAGAACAGGTGAGGGGATTATTAGATGGTGGGGTTGATTTATTATTGGTTGAAACAATATTTGATACACTGAACGCAAAAGCCGCCCTTTTCGCTATCCAGAATGTTTTTGAAGAAAAGGGAATAGAGTTGCCTATCATGGTTTCGGGTACAATTACCGATGCAAGCGGCAGAACCTTGTCGGGGCAAACGGTGGAAGCTTTTCTCAATTCGGTTTCTCACATAAATTTACTAAGCATTGGACTTAACTGTGCTCTTGGGGCAAATGAAATGAGACCATATCTGGAAGAGCTTTCGGAAAAGGCCCCTTTTTTTATCAGCGCTTATCCCAATGCAGGTCTCCCGAATCAGTTTGGTGAATATGATGAAACACCTGAATCCATGTGCAGGCATATTGATGATTTTTTGAAAAACGGATTTCTTAATATCGTTGGAGGTTGTTGCGGAACCACTCCGAACCACATCAGGCATATTGCAGAACATGCAAAAAAATATTCTCCCCGAAAGATTCCAACAGTTGAACCTTTCTTGCGCCTGAGCGGGCTCGAAGCAGTTACCCTGAGGCCGGAGTCAAATTTTATGAATGTAGGCGAACGAACCAATGTAACCGGTTCGCGCAAGTTTGCCAAACTAATTATCGAAAATAAATTTGATGAAGCTTTGGCAATTGCAAAAGATCAGGTGGAAGGCGGAGCCCAGGTTATTGATATAAATATGGACGAAGGAATGTTGGATTCCGAAAAAGCCATTGTTAAATTTATTAACCTTATCGGATCTGAGCCCGATATTTCCAAACTCCCGTTAATGATTGACTCCTCAAAATGGAGTGTGATTGAGGAGGGATTAAAATGTGCACAGGGGAAATCAGTAGTAAATTCAATTTCTTTGAAAGAAGGCGAACAAAAATTTATTGAATGTGCATTAAAAGTTAAAAAATATGGTGCGGCTGTAATTGTAATGGCTTTTGATGAAAATGGTCAGGCAGATACATTGGAACGCAGAATAGAAATTTGCCATCGGGCGTACAAAATTTTAGTGGAGATTGTTCATTTTCCTCCTCAGGATATTATTTTCGACCCTAATATTTTCCCGGTGGCCACAGGTATGGAGGAGCACAGAAAAAATGCCCTGAATTATTTTGAGGCAACCAGATGGATTAAACAAAATCTTCCGCTTGCAAAGGTTTCAGGTGGGGTTAGCAATGTCTCGTTTTCTTTCAGAGGAAATGATTTGGTGCGTGAAGCCATTCATTCGGCCTTTCTTTTTCACGGGATAAAGGCAGGGATGGATATGGGCATCGTAAACCCGGCCTCCCTGCAGGTTTACGATGAAATCCCTAAAGATTTACTCCAACTTGTTGAGGATGTTTTACTAGATAGAAAGGAAGATGCCACTGAAAAACTTATCAATTATGCTGAAGAATTAAAACGGGAGGGAAAGCCATCCGCCTCTCCGGAAGGTAACAAAGGTGAACCTGCCTGGAGAAATGGAACTGTAGAGGAAAGGTTGAATCATTCACTTGTAAAAGGGATTACTGATTTTATTGAGGCCGATACAGAGGAAGCAAGAAAAAAATTTCCAAAAGCATTGGATGTTATTGAAGGCCCACTCATGAACGGAATGGGCATCGTGGGTGATTTATTCGGAAGCGGGAAAATGTTTTTGCCCCAGGTTGTAAAATCGGCAAGGGTGATGAAAAAATCGGTGGCTTTTCTTACTCCTTTTATAGAGGCGGAAAAAGTAAAAGGCCAACCACGGGGGAAAATTGTTTTGGCAACAGTTAAGGGCGATGTTCACGATATAGGAAAAAATATTGTGGGAGTGGTGCTTGGCTGTAATAATTACGATATTGTTGATTTAGGGGTCATGGTTTCCTGCGATAAAATTCTCGATTCAGCAATTAAAGAAAAAGCAGATATCATTGGGCTCAGCGGTTTGATCACGCCATCACTGGATGAAATGGTTCATGTGGCAAAGGAAATGGAGCGCAAGGGGTTTGAGATCCCCCTCATCATCGGGGGTGCCACAACCTCCAAGGTACATACGGCAGTTAAAATTGCTCCAAACTATAAATTTCCGGTAATCCATGTAAATGATGCATCCCGCGCTGTTCCCGTGGTGAGCAGTTTGATTTCAAAAGAATTAAGAAAAGAGCTGGCTGATAAAGTAAGTGCTGAATATGAGCATTTGCGTGAACTACATAAAAATTCACAATCCCAAAGTACATTTATCACCCTCGCAGAGGCAAGAAAAAACCGGCAACCTGTCAATTTTACTGAAAAAAATCAAAATGAAATCAGGCCCAATATTTTAAAAAAAGGTTTTATCAACAATTATATTTCTTCACCCGAAGGAAAATTCAACGGGGCCTTTTTAACCTCAGGGGGAGGAATTGGATG
>JAHEZO010000297.1 GCA_023250995.1 Flavobacteriales bacterium
GTTATGGTTAAAATCGTTTTGTCTGGATTTTTCGTGTTTTTATTCATCGGTAATTTTTAAAAAAGCGTATAGATAAATGGAGCAAGTGCACTTCCTCCACCAAAAACAATTAGCAAACCCATGAGAAGCAAAACAATAATCATTGGCGCCAGCCAAAATTTTTTACGCTCTTTCATAAAGAGCCAAAGATCCCTTAAAAAATCCATAATTATCAATTTTAATTAATCAATCCATTTTAAATTTTACGAGCCATTTATCCTTGTTTTGCCAATCAGGTTGGTCAGATTTACGGTATATGAAATCGTTGATTACAAGATAATCCATTTCAGTACTCATAAAACAACGGTAGGCATCCAAAGGGGTACACACTATTGGTTCACCCCTCACATTAAAACTTGTATTCACTATCAGGCCAAAACCGGTTTTTTCTTTAAATGCGTTAATCAACTCCCAATACCGGGGATTTGTTTCTTTATGAACCGTTTGAATCCGGGCTGAAAAATCGAGATGTGTAATTGATTGCACAACGCTTCTTTTAAAATACAATTTATCCCATAATGGCAAATCATGAAAGTTTTCAGGAAGGCTCAACCTTTTGTTATCCTTCACGGGCGCAACTATTAACATGTAAGGAGAATCTGAATTAAGGTCAAAAAACTCAGAAACATCTCCGGACAAAACTGAAGGGGCAAATGGCCTAAAGCCTTCTCTCATTTTAATCTTTAAATTTAATTTCTTTTGCATATCCGGGTTTCTTGCATCACCAAGAATGCTCCGGTTACCCAAAGCACGGGGACCAAATTCCATTCTTCCCTGAAACCAGCCGATAACATTTCCATCAGCAATTTTTGCAGCAATTTCATGGGCCAATTCATCAAAATTCCGGGATTTTTTAAATACTGCTTTTGCCTTCCTGCTCATTAATTCAATTTCCCGTTCAGAAAATTCAGGCCCAAGATAAGAACCAAACATTTGATCCGATTTTTCATCAACAATTCTTTTCTCATTAAAATTCATGAAACTTGCTATAAGGGCCGCACCCAAAGCACCCCCGGCATCACCTGCTGCAGGTTGAATGTAAATATTTTTAAAAATTCCTGCTACTAATAGTTTACCATTAGCAACACAATTCAAAGCTACTCCGCCAGCCAGGCACAAGTTTTCGGCACCTGTAATTTTCTTTGCTTCCAAGGCCATTTTTAAAACAATTTCCTCGGTTACATTTTGAATGGCCAATGCTAAATTACAATGTTTTTGTTCTAAATTTGTTTCAGCCTCCCTTCTGGAAAACCCAAACAAGTTTTCCCATTTTTTATCTTTAACCATTTTTAGTCCGGTGGCATATTCGAAGTAATTTTGATTCAACCAGACTGAACCGTCATTTTTAATATCAATCAAATTCTCTTTGATAATTTTAATGAAATTAACCACCTGGTTTGAATTAGGGTTCCCGTAAGGGGCCAAACCCATTAATTTATATTCTCCCGAATTTACAGTAAAACCCAGAAAATAAGTAAAGGCACTGTAAAGCAAACCAACCGAATGTGGGAAATTCATTTCTTTATGGAGGACAATATTATTCCCATCCCCAAAACCAATGGAGGCTGTACTCCACTCACCCACTCCATCAATGGTTAAGATGGCAGCTTTATTAAAGGGGGAAGGGAAAAAAGCACTGGCAGCATGAGAAAAATGATGTTCAGTGAAAAGCAGCTTTACTTTTTTCCTGTCATAATTCCCAACCTCTTTCAATCCATCATAAATTAATTTTTTTAAAAAAACTTTTTCTTTAAGCCAAACAGGAATGGCTTTTAAAAATGAGGTAAGGCCCTTAGGGGCAAAAGCATAATAAGTTTCTAGAAGCCGTTCAAACTTTAATAAAGGTTTATCATAGTAAACAATAGCGTCAAGTTCATTTATATCCAATCCGGCCTCTTCCAAACAATATTTAATTGCATTTATTGGAAAATCCGGAGTATGTTTTTCTCTGGTAAATCTTTCTTCCTGAGCTGCAGCAATAATTTTTCCACCCATGGTTAGGGCTGCCGCTGAATCATGGTAAAAAGCCGAAATGCCTAATATTTTTTTCATTTTTCCTTATGCAACCTATTGTAATACCTTGTGCAACACTGAAGATACTATGTTAATTTCTTCATCTTTTATTCCCAGCCCTGAGGGGAGGTAAAATCCCCTTTTAAATAATAATTCTGCAACTGGGTAGCGTTCTCTTTTAAAAAACCCCATTTTTTTAAACACCGGTTGGAGGTGCATCGGGTAAAAAAATGGTCGGGTTCCAATATTATTTTTGGCTAATATTTCAATTATTTGGTCAACCGAAAATTTGCATTTTTTATTAAGAATAATTCCAAAAACCCAATAAATATTTTCGGCAAAGGATGTTTTTATCAGGGGTAAATCAATGCAATCAATATCCTGTAGTAATTTATGATATAATTTGCCAACAGAACGTTTTTTTGCCAAATGCATTTCAATTTTTTCGAGCTGTGCAATTCCAATGGCGGCTTGTAAATTGGTCATCCGGTAATTCCATCCAAGCTCATGGTGAACAAATCTTTTTTCAGGAATAAAACATAAATTTTTTAAAGCATGGCACCTTTCAGCCAAACTTTGGTCATCGGTAACAAGCATTCCACCTTCCCCGGTGGTAATGTGTTTATTGGGATAAAAACTAAAAATACTCAGGTGGCCAAAACTCCCACACATTTTCCCTTTATAGGTCTGCCCATGCATTTCTGCAGCATCCTCAATAATTTTTAGTTTATACTTTTGTGCAATTTCCAAAATTGGATCCATGTCCACGGGGAAACCATAAATATGAACCACCAGAATTGCTACTGTTTTTTTTGTAATTTTTTTTTCAATCTGGGTAACATCCATGTTCCAGGTATCTGAACAACTATCTATCAGGACCGGAACTGCTCCCTGCCGTACAACAGAGGCCGCAGGGGAAATAATGGTAAAGGCAGGCATAATAACTTCATCTCCCTTCGAAATATTAAGTGCCTGAACTGCAATATCGAGGGCGGCAGAACCATTAGCAACGGCTACTCCATAGCGTCTATTAACATAAGAAGAAAAATCTTTCTCAAACTTTTTAACAAAAGGCCCTTCGCTGGAAATCCGCCCCGTATCAATGCACTCCATTAAATACTTTTTTTCATTTCCTGAAAATAGCGGGGTGTTAACGGGGATCATAGATTGTTAACCTGTTATAATAAAA
>JAHEZO010000155.1 GCA_023250995.1 Flavobacteriales bacterium
TAAATTGAACTGTAAAAGGTGGACACCCAACCTGTTTATCACTTGTAATGTTTACCGTGGGAATTTGATTTACGGTAATAATATTTGTGAGCGTAATTGCATCGGAGCAAACGAGCTGGTCGGTAATGGTAAGTGTTACGGTATAGGTTCCCGGGCTCATATAGGTGTGAGTGGGATTTTTGTACGTTCCTGAGGTGAGAAAATTATTTGTGCCGTTTGGTATTGGAGCTGTTCCAAGTTGGCCACCTAGATTATCCACCGAAAAACTATCCCCAAAATTCCACTGCCAGTTTCTCACTCCGAACGGTGAGGTTGAAGCATCGGTAAAGGTGGCAAGCAAGGGCTGGCAGCCTGAGCCGGTAACAGTGAATGAAGCGATGGGGTCAGAAATCCGAACGGTCTGAAAAGTAGAATCCGTGCAGCCGTAAGTGGCATTGGTAACTTTAAGTTTGATGCTGTATTGCCCCCCTGTATTATAAGTAAAAGGTGGTGGATTCTGGCCGGTAAAAGTATTTCCGTTTCCAAAATCCCAAACCCAGGTTTCTGCACCAAGAGATTGCTCCTGAAAAGTAACATTAAATGGAACGCTACAACCGATGGTGCCAGGAAGTACACTAAATATGGCTTTGGGAGGGAAAACAGTAATATAATTTGTAAGAGTGAGGGTATCACTGCAGCCATTATTTGAAACAATCATGGTAACATCAAAAGTCCCGGTATCATCATAAATATGAACGGGATTTGCGATACTGTCTATTTGGCCGTCACCATAACTCCATCCCCAGGTATTTGCAAAAGAGCTCGACAGGTTGGTGAAATTTACTATCAAAGGCCGGCAACCTGAAAGAGGAGTTCCCGAAAAATTCGCCACCGGCTTCATACCTACATAAACAAAAGTTGAAGTTGAATCAATGCATCCTTTTGAGTTTACAATAACAAGTTTTACTGTGTATTTTCCGGTATCAATATAGGTATGTGAAGGATTTTGAGAAGTGCTTGTTACCCCATCACCAAAACTCCAGTTCCAGCTCGAAATGGGGCTTCCCGAGGTGCTTACATCAGTAAAATTTATTGTGTGCGGAACGCAACCCTTTATGGTATCTCCTTTAATTTTTGCATCGGGTTTTTGAAGCACAATGTAATTCGTTTTAATTAAAGTGTCCTTACAACCATTCCCCACCGTTACCACAAGTGAAACATCATAAATCCCGGTATCGGTATAATTATGAGTTGGGTTTTTAATAGTGCTGCCGGGAGTTCCATCTCCAAAATCCCATTGCCATGAAACGCCCCCGGCCGTGTTATCGGAAAATGAAATGTTAGCAGGAGCCTGGCATGGTACCGTATCGCTGGCAGAAAAACTTATGGGAGGCATAGTACCCACTGTAATATAGCTTGTTTTTGTTTTTGTATCGGTACAGGTACCGTTTCCTACCGTGAGTGAAACGGTATAAGAACCGGAAGCAGCGTACATATGGGCCGGATTTTGCTGAACGCTGGTTACCAAATCCCCAAAATTCCAGTTCCACGAAGTAGGGCTTCCGGATGAACCATCCGTAAAATTAACAACCAAAGGGGCACAACCACTCAGGGGCAGAGCAGAAAAATCTGCCTGAATTATTTTTATAAAATTATTTTTCACTATGGTGTCTTTGCATCCGCCTATGTCGGTTACCACCAGTGTAACATTGTAATTTCCTGCAGAATTATAAACAACCGCTGGGTTTTGGCCCGTGGAGGTAGCCGGGGTTCCTCCGGGAAAAGTCCATTGATAAGTTAAAGCCCCCGTACCAGAAGAAGTATTGTTAAAGTTTACATTAAAGGGAACAGAACAGGAGGAGGTGGAAGCAGAGGAAAAATTTGCGGTGGCTCCCACAAAGGCATCAATATAATTGGGGGTGGTAATAGATTTGGTGCACCCATTTACATCTGTAACAATTAACGAAACGGTAAAATTTCCTGCGGTGTTATAGGTGTGATTAGGATTTTTCAAAATGCTGTTTTGGCCGTCACCAAAATCCCAAAACCATTGGTTGATTGCCCCTGTTCCCTGCACTGAGGCATCGGTAAAGCTTACCGGTAAGGGCAAACATCCTGAAACAGGATTTCCAGAAAAACCTGTGGTAGGATTGGAAAAAACAGTGATGTAGGCAACTTTGGTTTCGGTGTCATTTGAGCTTCCGTTTGAAACGGTAAGGGTAACGGTATAAGTCCCGGGTGTGTTATAGGTGGCTCCGGGGTTTTTCAGAGCGGAATTGTTTCCATTCCCCAGATTCCACGACCAGGAGTTGACACCACCGCTTGAAAGATCGGTAAAACTTACCACCACCGGACTGCAGCCTGATGTTACACTGGCAGAAAAATCAGCGTTTACCTGTGCTTTGAGGAAAGAGACAACCAGGAAAAAATATAAAGTTAAAATTATGTTTTGTTTCAACGGAATTTTTTAGAAAGGTGTAAAAATAGGGAATAAATGGAAAAAATAAAAAAGGATTTAGACGAGAATAAGGTTTGGAATAAAAGGTGGAAAAAATCAATGATTTTTAATTCCCAATAAATTCTCTGTAAAGAAATTTTTTTTGAAGGGATTCAAAAGGGCGATAGATATAATATACATAATCGTTTTTGATTTTAATTTTTTCGGCATATTTATAAAAAAGTTTAAATGAGGAAATTACTTCTCCGGATTTCAAGTCAATTCTTTTTAAATAATAATATCCGTTTTTTTTATATAAAGAGTATATTTTTTTATTGGTTTCGTCCATTACCATTTTTTTTTCCCAATGCTCCACCGGGTTCTTGTGATATAGGATTGAAACGGAATTAATGGTTTGAGAAAACTCATCAAAAACAAAAAGTTTGTCCTCATAGTGATCAAAAATAAAAATTGAATCGTTAATTAAAAATAACGGGGCATAAAGTGGAGAATAGTAAAAAGATTTTTGAAAACCGGTTAAGGCCGCAGCCATGATATGCTTATCGGTATGGTATTCGGAAGCAAGACGCCTTGCCTTTAATTTTTCGGTTGGGGTTAAAAAATAATACTGGTATCTGTATTCCTGCATCAGGGGTTTATCAATTACCTTTTTAATTAAACTAGTTTTCTCTGAAGGAATTGAATAGGAGTAATAATTAAATTCAGGGTAGCCAAAGTAATAATCTGAAAAGAAAATTTTTTCACCAAGTTTTTCTACACAAGGTTTAATGTGATCGGAAAAATCTGAAAAATTAACCGGGAGAAAAGAAATTTCATTACCTCTTATTAAAATCCTGGAAACAGCATCCCCGGAAACAAGATTTATATTTCCGTTGAAATCATTAAACAATTCTTCTGTATCAAAAGGTGATTTTTTTTTATCAATTAGATTAGAATTTTCATCCGTAAGAATTACCTGCGTTTCCTTTCCGGGTTTGTTTTCATAGGCAAGCAAAATCATTTTATTTTTAAAAAATTCAAAATCTGAAATGTTATAGGTTACGCTGGCAAAAACTGTATCCGGTTGGGTAAATGAGCTAACATTAAATGTAGGAAGGATGGTATATATATTATTCAGTTTTATATTATTTACGAGGGTATCTCCCTGTTTGAATTGCGAAATTTTTATTTTTTTTTCTTTGAAGCCAACATAAGAAAATCTCAAAACAAAAGTGCCCGGCAAATTGCATTTCAGAAAATAATTTCCATCCCCATCCGAATAAGTACCTTCCGCAGAGTTTTCAATCAAAATGTTAACACCGGATAAATTTTTCTGATTAATATCCTTTACATTCCCGGTAATAAATATTTGAGCAAAAATTAAGTTTGGAAAAAAAATAAAAAAGCAAATTTGATATGGAATTGATTTTCTCAAAAAAATAATCATTAATACAAATTCTTTTTACGAAATAGAAAGGATGGAGTTCTAAAAAATAACTATTTCACAAAAAAATTCATTCGTGGTTTTTTTTTATCTGTTATATTTGCACAAGTAAAAGATGGGATTTTAGAATGTTTCAACTCATCTGATTTTTTTTAATGCCCGGGTGGCGAAATTGGTAGACGCACTACTTTGAGGTGGTAGCGGTGCAAACTGTGCTGGTTCGAGTCCAGTCCCGGGCACGAGTTAAGTTCAAAGGTAAAAGCTCAATGGTTAAAGGTAAAAGGAAAAACTAGAATTTCTTTTTTGAACTTTAAGCTTTTACCTTTTATCATTTTTTTTGGCCCGGGTGGTGAAATTGGTAGACACGTACGTCTCAGAAGCGTATGCCGTAAGGTGTGCTGGTTCGAGTCCAGTCTCGGGCACCGTTGTGGATTGGGGGCTTTTTTCGCCCCCGGTTTCTTTTTCATCCCTTCCGAAGTCTGCACCAGTTGGGCTAATCAGCTATATTGCCTTGTTTACACTATTGGTTCGATAATTTTTTTAAACTTTACCTTCATTTATCCCGAATTTCACTATTCATGGGGACAGCAATGAGTTTTAGTTTGGCATTTCAGGAATTCCGCTTGCAACTGCACAAGCCAATAGACTTCTTTCATAATTCAATTTTATATTGCCACGACCTTAGGTCGTGGTAAAATAGTAAAAACAAAATCGGCTTTAGCCGAAAAATGATAATCCCATCATCATTTGAGATAAAATTTGGGGCTAAAGCCCATTTTGCTATCATTCTATGTCCACGACCTGAAGGTCGTGGCTATTGAAAAATTACCGACCTATGTTATACCTGTTTGCCTGCTGTGAGCCAGGTTCGAGTCAATGCTAAGCCTCGGGTTTAATTCAAAGGCTAAAATCAAAAGTCTTAATTTTTAGGAGAATTTTATTTTGTATTTTAGGTTATGAATCTTGGGTCCGGGATTTGAGACTTATTTTTTAAACTTCCAGTTCCTTGTAATCAAACCGCCTTTTTACCTCACTAAAATTAGAATTTTCATTTCTAGAAGTAATCTGTTTAGAAACAGTATAAGCTTCCATCAAATCCTCCTCCAAAGGAACCATCATCTGAATAATTTTTTCCTTTTCTAAACTTGCCTCTAACCAACTTTGTTCACTCTCTTTTGGAAGAATTACAGGCATCCTTTTTTTGATATTATGAATTTTTTCCATCAATGAGTTTGCACTGGTTGTTACAATCGAATAAGTATTAAAAATCTCCCCTGTGCTTTTATCTACCCATTGGTCATAAATGCCCGCAAGCGAAAATGCTTTGCGGTTTTTTAGATAAATAAAATATGGGTATTTTTTTCCTTTTAATTCCCTCCATTCAAAAAACCCATCCACTATAACCAGGCATCGGTTTTTATTGATTGGCATTTTAAAAGATGGTTTTTCAAAAACATTTTCTCCGGTAGCATTTAAGCACCACTGTTGCATTTTGCCGGCCTGTTCTTTGTCCTTCACCCACCCCGGGATTAATCCCCAGTTAAAAAACTGAATTTTATCCTTCCTTTCACAGGTAATTACCGGAGTTTTTTCAAAAGAGAAACCCGAAAGATGGTGGATTGGTTCGAGATTCTCCTCAACGGATGCCCAATCAAATTCCATTTTTATCGTATTGCTTCCGGGAATTGAAACGTGATAACACATAATAATAATTAAAATTGGTTTACTTCACTTACGCAACCAAACTTTTTGATTAACAAAATCCCAAGACCCAAATTCCAAATTTTAAGCCCCAATTTGGAACAAACCAATTTTAGTTTTAACATCAGTTTTGGGGGAGAACCCTGAGATTCCTTTACGTTTGCTCTGTTTGAAGTTGATGCATTAATAATCTGCAGTTTTGTATCCATTGTTTTTATAATGTTTTTAACAGTCGGCAAATAAAAAATGACATTACCGTAAAACGCATTAATCTTTTCCAGAGATCGTTTTTCCTTCCCCTCCTATTTGTTGTGCTTTTGCACCCGCCCGCTCAAAAAGAGTTTGGCTGTTTGCGTTTTTTGATTTTGGGGCTTGAAATTTGGGGCTTGGGCCTTATTCAAAATAATTTGCATAAGATCATTTATTAGTGAGGTTACGAAAAGTATATTGTCTGTTCTCTCAAAATTACTCCTTTTCATGTTTTTCCTTCACCGATTTTTTTTTATCCCTTTCCTCCAGGGCCATCTGCGCCTCCTTCACCGAAACCGCCTTACCATCATTAAAAGCCATTACAAATGCACCCGGTATTCCGGAAACAATTAATTTATTTTTGTTTAATTCAGCCTCTTCATAGTATTGAAATGGACCCACCTGCAAACTTGTAAAATTCTCATCTTTTATTTCTCTTATACCTTCAATCTGAAGGTAAATTTTCGCAAGCCAGTCGGGGATACTGTCTTTAAACGCCCCGATCTGAACTCTGAATTCAATATTCCCTTCCAGTTTTTTTTGAAACGACTGGTTGTTTACAATAATGATTTCTTCCTCAAACTTTTTAGGTACATTAACATTGGTGATAAAGGCATCCTTATAACCTTTTTCCCTTACAGCATTTAGCAGTGACTGAGCATCTCGTTTCATTGGGAAATGACCAATAATATACCTTATGGTGCCTAAGGAATCTATGTATGCCTCAACATTCCGGAGGTTATTGAATTCATGGATCGGAATCAACTCCGAAAACGCACCAATCTGAACACCGAAAAGAGGTGCAGTAAGAGTAAAATCGGTGTATTTTGTTACCAGATTTTTTCTTTTTTCGCTTTTTGAGAAATCCTTATTAATGCATGCCTGAATCAGGCTTTCGGCATTCACAACAAAATAATCGTATTTTTCAATTCCGTACAACAAATGAAAATTCTCAAATGCTTTTTCGGCCTGTGCACATTTGCCATGCTGGGTATAAGCTTTTACCAAATAATAATAAGTAAAAACAGGCGCTCTTCTTTCTTTATAAGAAAATAAAGCATAATCAACCAAAATATTTTCGGTGGCTTTTTCCAAATAATAATAAGAAAGGGGGTCGGGTGGATTTTGTTCTGTGAAACATACGCCCATCAAATACTGAATGTAACAGTGCGAAGAATCTTCCTTATAAAGTTCTTTTAAAACAGCAAGTGCTTCGGGCATTTCGGCCTTTCCCATATGTAAAATGGCTTCATCAAACCTTTTTGCAAATTTTTCATTGTAATCATATTGCTTGTAATAGGTATAATAATCCTGAGAAAAAAGGTTGAGACAGAAAAAAAGAAAACCGGAAACGATAAGAATTGCAGTGCGTTTGTGGAAAAGAATTAAAAACATAATATAAAATTTTTAAAAAGCTTTCAAATATCATTTTTAGGAACACCTGTTCTCCAACAATTAATATCTGATGAAACAAAATTATCCGTATTCCTAGTAATGTTTTCTGAAATTTTTGGTTTTTTATACACGTTTGAATGTTAATGGAAAAAAGTCTAAAATAATTCCGGCAAGATCAAAGGTCAAAATTCCAAACAAAAGTCCCAAACCCATATATAAAACTATCAATACCAACTACTCCCTCATCCTTAAGTCTTCCATTTTCCATTTTCCATTTTCCATTTTCCATTTTCCATCTTCCATCTTCCATCTTCAGGCTTCGGTCTTCTGGCTTCAGGCTTCGGTCTTCCGTCTTCAGGCTTCTGCCAATTTTATCTCCAACATTCTACCCAACCCGAACATCATTTTTTCGTTCTCCCCTTTATTTCCCATTTTTGCTTTAAAAAAAAACCTACATGAAAATTCTTCGGAAAATTATTTTAATCCTACTGGCAATTTTAATTATTGCTGTGGCCGTTCCATTTATTTACTTTCAAACTCTCAGGCCACAATATTCGGGAGAAATAAAGTTACCCGGACTAAAGGGCGAGACCAAAGTTTTTTTCGACACATGCGGTATTCCACATATTTATGCAAAAAATGAGGAGGATGCTTTTTTTGCCCTGGGCTATGTTCATGCTCAGGACCGCCTTTTTCAAATGGAAATGCTCCGGAGAGTTGCAAGCGGCCGTTTGAGTGAAATTCTTGGAAAAGACCTTTTGGAAATAGATTGCTTTTTCTGCACCCTCGGGATAGCCGATCATGCAAAAGAATCTGAAAAATTATTCATGAACGGCAATTCAGAACCTTATCAAAAACTTGCTCTTGCATACCTTGATGGAATTAACCAATATGTTGAAAACGGAAAAACTCCACTTGAATTTACACTCATCGGAATTCCCAAAGAAAAATTTACCCCTCTGGATTTGTACCTTATTAGTGGTTATATGTCGTATAGTTTTTCTTTAACCATGCGAACAGAACCGATTGTTACCAGAGTGAAACAAAAATTAGGCGACAAATATTTAAAAGATCTGCTCCCAGGTTATCAATTTACGGATGGAAATAAAAATATTTTGGCAAGTAATAAAACAGGTGTTTTGCAATCGCCCAAAACTCCGGAGGGATGGGAAGGAATTCTTCCTGTGGCACCCTGGCTGGGGAGCAATAGTTGGGTGGTGGCAGCCAAAAAAACAAAATCAGGAAAAGTTCTTTTTTGCAATGATACCCATATTGGATATTCTCAGCCATCGGTGTGGTATGAAGCACATCTGGAAAGTCCAGAAATTAGTTTGTATGGGAATTTTTTAGCCGGATTCCCCTTTCCCCTCATTGGCCACAATCGATTTGCTGCTGTTGGTTTAACAATGTTTGAAAATGATGATATGGATTTGTTCCGTGAAAGAGAAAATCCCGAAAATGAAAATCAGGTTTGGCAAAATGACCATTGGGAAAATCTGACCTTAAAAGAGGAAACTGTAAAAATTAAAAATGCAAAGGATACCATTATTAAAATTAAAATTTCACGTCACGGCCCCATTGTTAATTCAGTGGTAAAGGATATCTCTGCCTCAGAAAAAGATCCGGTTTCTGCCTGGTGGATTTTTACAAAATTTCCATCAAAAACCTTACAGGCAGCATATCTTTTTTCGCATGCAAAAAAAATTGATGATGTTCGCCTTGCAGCTTCAATGGTTCATGCACCCGGCTTAAATATAATGTACGGGGATGCAGATGGAAACATTGGATGGTGGGCAGCTGCAAAACTCGCCAAAAGACCTGCCCACATAGAATCAAAAATTATTTTGGATGGGGCAAGCGGAAAAGATGAGCCATTGGGTTATTATGATTTTTCTGAAAATCCTAAATCAGAAAATCCTTCCTCGGGATTTGTTTTTTCAGCAAACAGCCAACCGGACTCGCTTGCTGACGGCTGTTTGTATCCCGGGTATTATGTGAATGATCAAAGAGCCAACCTAATTATTAATCACCTTTCTTCAGACAAATCCTGGGATGCAGATCAAATGAAAACAATGATTACTGAAGTGACTTCAGATGCCTATCCAAAATGGATTAAAG
>JAHEZO010000156.1 GCA_023250995.1 Flavobacteriales bacterium
GCTACCTCCGACATAGTGCCCAATTGGATTATAAACGTGCCTGACCCGGTAGTATCAGTCGGTCATTTATGCACACCATTTAAAGTAGAAATGGTTATCAGAGGTTATCTTTCCGGACATGCCTGGAGAGAATACAAAGCCGGTAAAAGAAAAATTTGTGGCGTTTCAATGCCTGATGGAATGAAAGAAAATGATAAATTTAAGGACCCGATTATTACTCCAACCACCAAAGCATCCGTTGGCCATGATGAAGATATTTCTGCTGAAGAAATTCTCAAGCAAGGAATTGTTTCTGAAAAAGATTATACCCAGCTTGAAAAATACACCATGGCAATTTTTCAAAGGGGGACGGAAATTGCTGCTAAACAAGGTTTAATTCTTGTGGATACAAAATATGAATTCGGCAAGAACAGAGATGGGCAGATATTGCTGATTGATGAAATTCATACACCCGATTCTTCCCGATATTTTTATTCTGAAGGTTACCAGGAGAGGCAAAATTCGGGTAAAGCCCAAAAACAGCTTTCAAAAGAATTTGTAAGAGAATGGCTTATTGAAAATAATTTTATGGGAAAGGAAGGCCAGCAAGTTCCGGAAATGACCGAGGAAATTGTGAATTCGGTTTCTGAAAGATACATTGAACTTTTTGAAAATATCACCGGAGAAAAATTTATTAAATCAGATGTTTCTGAAGTTTTAAAAAGAGTGGAAGAAAACGTAAATTCTTTTTTAAAGAAATCGTCCTGAAAAATTTAATGCCCAGATTCACAAAATAGTGGGAACGGGAAATAAAAAATGAGGTATCAAAAGATGGCCATTTTTTATGTCAGGGTTGCAATAATGCTTTCGCAACCCTTTACCTTTTGATTCAATTGTACGTTTATTTTTGAATTCACCGGGAGGAAAATATCAACTCTGGATCCAAATTTAATAAAACCCATTTCTCCCCCCTGCCCTACCATTTCTCCCTCTTTAAGATAGTATACAATTCTGCGGGCCATTGCACCTGCAATCTGCCTGAATAAAATTTCTGTTTTGGGGGAAGTGGCCAAAGAATTATTGCCGCCCGATTCAATTACAAAGGTGGTGCGTTCATTCTCGGTTGAGGATTTAGGATGCCAGGCCACAAGGTACTTTCCCGGGTGATATTTTACATACCTTACCAATCCTGCAACCGGGTTCCAGTTAACATGTACGTTTAAGGGGGACATAAAAACAGAAACCTGAATCCGTTTGTCATTAAAATATTCGTTTTCAAAAACTTCTTCAATAACAACTACTTTCCCATCAGCCGGAGAATAAACCGCATCCTTATTTTCAACAACCATTCTTCGGGGGCTCCTGAAAAACTGAAGAATTATAATAAAAAACACCATTGAAAATAAAACAGAAAAATAATTTAAAAACGAATCATTTCCAAAAAAATAACTTGAAGTAAAAATCAGAAGAAAAATAAAAATTAACGATAATGCTATTGTGGGGTAACCCTCTTTATGTATAGTCATTTATCTTATTTTACCTAGATTAATAAAAAAAAATTAGGTGAACAATTTCATATAGGAAAAAACAAATGGTGTTGAAAGAACAAGGCTGTCAAAGCGGTCCAAAATGCCACCATGACCCGGAAGAATATTGCCGGAATCCTTCACTCCAAGGCCTCTCTTAAAATGGGATTCAACCAAATCACCCAGCGTTCCGAAAACAGAGATAATCAGCGAAAGGACAAGCCAGTCAATGGTGGAAATGGAAGTAAAATAATACGAAATTATTGCGGCCACAGCCATTGCAAGGGCCACTCCTCCAAAAAAACCTTCCCATGTTTTTTTGGGTGAAATTCTCTCGAACAATTTATGCTTTCCGAATTTTCGTCCAACAAAAAAAGCACCTACATCACCGGCCCAAATAAGGAACAAAAATCCGATAAAAATTTCGGGGTGATAAAAATTTGTGCAGAGATAATTCGGAAACATTACCAGATAATTTAACAACCCGAAGGGAAAGGCGATATAAATAATTCCGGAAAGTGTAAATGAAATGTTAGTGAATGGGTTTTCGTTTTTTTTATAAAGCTCAACGAGAAAAAAAACACAGGAAACAGGAATAATATACAGTACCCAGGTAAGTTGGATGCTTTCACATTTTGAAATGGATTGAGCAAAAAAGAAATTTACAATAAAAATTACTGCACCCAATCCGGTCCCTAAGAATTTTTGTGGCTGATAACCGCCCTTTTCAAGATTTGAATAAAATTCCCAAAGGCCAAGAACAGAAATTACCAGAAATAAAAAGCCAAACGAATATTGGTTCCAAAGAATACAGGCAAGCATAACTACCAGACCAAAAATTCCGGTAGCAATTCGTTTTTGAAGCTCGGTTAAAATCATTAAGTATTAATTGTAGCCTGACTTTTTCACCCTAACTTCAGGATGTTTTTTGGGGTTGATTTTCCGATGAAACAGGTGCTGTTTCATTTTCGGAAATTACTTTTAGAGAATCAGGATTCTCACCCGAATTCCCCTTACCGTTACCATTTAATTCACCTTTGGTTTCAGTTTTTGGAGATTCGGGTTTATCAAAGGGCCTTTTGCCAAAAATCCTTTCAACATCCTCCTTAAAAATCACTTCGCTTTCAAGTAAAATTTGTGCAAGGGAAATAAACTTCTCTTTATTTTTTAATAAAAGTTCTTTAGTCCGTTTATAAGAGGAATCAATAATTTTTGAAACTTCAGAATCAATAATTTCCGCAGTTTTCTCGCTATAAGGTTTATGCAAAGAATATTCCGATTGGCCCGAAGAATCATAAAACGATATATGCCCCACTTTTTCATTCAGTCCGAAAACAGTAACCATTGCATAGGCCTGTTTTGTAATTTTCTCAAGGTCGCTCAGGGCCCCGGTAGAAATTTTTCCAAATATTATTTCCTCGGCAGCTCTTCCTCCGAGGGCAGCACAAATCTCATCAATCATCTGTTCGGTGGTGGTTATCTGTCTTTCTTCGGGAAGGTACCAGGCAGCCCCCAAAGATCTGCCTCTGGGAACAATAGTTACTTTTACCAGCGGGGAGGCATATTCGAGCAGCCAGCTTACCGCAGCGTGGCCGGCCTCATGATAGGCAATCACCTTTTTTTCTTCTACGGTAATGATTTTGTTTTTCTTTTCAAGTCCGCCAACAATTCTGTCAATAGCGTCAAGAAAGTCCTGTTTTGCCACAGTAACTTTTTTCTTACGGGCCGCAATTAGAGCAGCTTCGTTGCAAACATTGGCAATATCGGCACCTGAAAAACCGGGAGTTTGCCTTGCGAGAAATTCCACATCGGTATTGGGTTCGAGTTTTAAGGGTCGGATGTGAACCTTAAAAATTTCTCTTCTCTCAACAATATCCGGCATATCAACATAAATCTGCCGGTCGAACCTTCCGGCCCGCAAAAGTGCGCGATCTAAAATATCAGCGCGGTTTGTTGCAGCAAGGATGATAACACCCGTGTTAGTTCCAAAGCCGTCCATTTCGGTGAGGAGTTGATTAAGGGTATTTTCCCTCTCGTCATTTGCGCCCTGTGCAATGGCTCTACCTCTGGACCTTCCTACGGCATCAATTTCATCAATAAAAACAATGGCCGGGGCTTTTTCTTTGGCTTGTCGGAACAAATCCCGAACCCGTGAAGCACCTACCCCAACAAACATTTCAACAAAATCGGATCCCGATAGAGAGAAAAAAGGAACATGAGCTTCACCCGCAACGGCTTTGGCCAAAAGAGTTTTTCCTGTTCCGGGAGGCCCAACAAGCAAAGCACCTTTAGGAATTTTAGCTCCCAGATCAGTATATCTTTGCGGATTTTTCAGAAAATCAACTATTTCATTGAGTTCTTCTTTTGCCCCTTCCAAACCTGCCACATCATTAAACGTAATTTTAACTTCCGATTCCTTATCAAATAGAGTGGCCCTCGATTTTCCAATATTAAAAATCTGGCCTCCGGGCATGTTACCGCCTCCCATTCTGCGCATAATAAAAATCCAAACCACCACCATTAAAAGGATGGGGAGTAACCAGCCAAGTTCGCTGCTCCAGTTTCTGCGCTGGTCTGTTTCTGTTTTTACCTGCTCGCCTTCCTGAAGATCTTTTTGTGCATCAACCAATTGTTTTTCAAAAACATCTCCTGAATGGATGCGGATGAAATAGTGAGGGCCTTTGTTTTCGGTTTTGCCAAAAGGTGTTTCTCTTACTTTTTCGTACTGTGGCTGTGCAAGTCGATCGCTCTTAATATAAACTTCAACAATGCTTTCATTTGGAACAACCACAACCTTTTCTACATCTCCTTTCTTAAGAATTTCAGACTCAAACTCTTTAAAATTAATTTCACGGGCACCACTGTTCCAGCTAAAAAGATTCACTGAAATAAGAGCTACCGCAATCAAGGCATAAACCCAATAAAAATTAAAAGAATTTTTTGGAAGCTTTTTCTTAATGGCCTTTTTTGCAGAAAGAGGATTTGGTGATTTAACCCCATTTTGTTTATCAGGAGGTAAAACAGAAGATTTTTTTTCAGGTTTCTTTTTCGAAACCCCATTTTCTGTCTCCGCAGTTGAAGGTTGATTACCGGGTGATTTTTCTTTTATTTCACTCATTGATTTTGTTAACTAATTTTCATTTTGCCTTCGTGCAGAGGCATTGCTAAAAAGTATAGGTACGAATTTAAGTAATTTTATCTTACAAATTTTTATTTAGGGGATGATTTTTTCGCAACCGGTTTTGCAGATTTTGTCTTTTTAATTTTTCTCTTTTTTACTCCCAGCATTTCCACAGACCCATTATCGCCCACTTTAATAAATTCCCCATCGGCCCAAAGCCCTTCAAGATTATAAAAGTCTCTTTTCTCTTTTAAAAAAATGTGGGCAACCACATTTACAAAATCAATCAGAATCCATTCTGAATTCCGCCCGCCCTCACTATGCCAGGGTTTTTCTTTAAAAGCCTTGTAAACCTGTTCGCGCACGGAATCAGAAATTGCTTCAACGTGAACATGTGAATCACCATGGCAAATGATAAAAAAATCACAAACAGAACTGTTGATTTTTGAAAGATTGAGGCAAACTAAATCGTGTCCTTTTTTCTCCTGTATCCCTTTAATAATTACCCCGGCAAGCTGAAGTGCCGTTTCATTCATTTTTTTTTTCGTCATCAGGCCAAATCAATGAGGGTCAAAAATAATAATAATAAGGGAAAACAATTATTGAATAATTTTGGGAAAACAAAATTGAAATCCGAAAAAAGCATTGGAAACATTATTTATCGGGCAAAACATTTTTCGGCTAAAGGTGGTGGATTCAACCAACAATTATGCCGCTGGATTATTGCGACAGAGTGGCAGTACCGAAAGAAAAAAAATTTTTGAGGGAACTCTGGTAATTGCCTCTTTTCAGGAGCAAGGAAGAGGCCAGAGAGGAAACCAATGGCAAAGCAAGGATGGAGAAAATCTCACTTTCAGCCTTATTTTATTTCCGCAATTTTTAAAACCATCAGAACAATTTTTTTTAAATAAAATAATTTCATTGGGTGTTTATGATTTTTTAGGTAGCCTCCATGTAAAAAAAATTGCAATCAAATGGCCTAACGACATAATGGTAAAAGGGAAAAAAATTGCCGGAATCCTTATTGAAAATACGTTAAGATCAAATGAGATTTTAAGTTCAGTTATTGGAATAGGAATTAATATTAATCAGCAAAACTTTGAAAAAATTCCCAACGCAATTTCTTTAAGAAAAATAATTGGCAAAAAGGCCGACCTTGACAAATGCCTTGAAAAACTTTGCGGATTCATTGAATCGCGTTATTTGCAATTAAAAACAAACCGCACCAATATAGATAAAGATTATCTGAATTGCCTTTATCAAAAGAACCTAACCAAGAAATATAAAATAAAGGGAATTGAATTGGTGGCTGAAATTTCAGGCGTAACTCCCGCTGGGTTTTTAATTCTTCAAAAAATGAATGGAGAGGAGATTTTTTGCGATTTTAAGGAGGTGGAGTTTTTGTAGAACAGGAGTCTCCCCTAAAATCACAACTGCCCTATTTGTTGTTAATAATGTGAATAACTATCTCAAAAAAAGTGAACATTGCGAGCAATCAAAACAAATGCAAAATATTCTGTACAAACAACCATTTGCCTGGCAGGATAGTTCTCACTTTTTCAACTAAAACTAATCGATTTTCAACAAGGGATTTGGGAAAGTATTGCCATAATGAAAATCGCGGTTTTTAACAAAAAAATAAGTCCAGACCGGTTATTTTGGAGAAATTTTAAATGGAAATTTTTTTTCCCGCGGAATTTTCAGGCAGACCCCTCTGAAGATTTTCCCAGTACCAATGAATGGCCTTTTCCAACCCTTTTTTCAGGTCAAATTGCGGTGAATACCGTAGTAGTCTTTTCGCCTTTTTTATTGAAGCAAGTGAATGAACAATATCTCCTATTCTTTCTTTCTCATAAATGATTTTTATGTTGCTTATTGAATGATCAAATGGCAATAAAAAATCACGCAGTAAAATTACAAGCTCATTCAAGTTGGTGCTTTCACCATAGGCCACATTAAAAACATTATTTAATGCTTTAGGATTTTGCGTAGTGGCCGCGAGATTGTTGGCATGCACCACATTTTCAACATAAGTGAAATCCCTTGATTGATTCCCATCTCCATATATTACGGGAGATTTACCCTCAATAAAAGATTTAATAAACTTTGGGATGGCTGCTGCATAAGCCCCTTCAGGGTCTTGCTTTTTCCCGAATACATTAAAGTACCTGAGGCCAATGGTCTCAATGCCGTAAAGTGAGGAAAAAACCCCTGAATATAACTCGTTTGCATATTTTGAAACTGCGTAGGGAGAAAGGGGCTTGCCGATTTTATTTTCAACCTTGGTTAACCCCGGATGATCGCCATAAGTTGAAGAACTGGCTGCATAAACAAATCGTTTTACTCCTCCTTCAACAGCGGCAAAAATCATGTTTACAAAACCCCCGATATTAATATTGTTTGTAGTTAAGGGATCATGGATTGAGCGGGGAACGGAACCCAGCGCGGCCTGGTGTAAAATCAAATCCATTCCTTTTACCACTTTTTTGCATTCCTCAAAGTTACAAATACTGCCCCGAACAAGAAGAAAATCAGGATGGGTTAAAAGGGATTCGATGTTTTCAATTTTTCCTGTTGAAAAATCATCAAAACAAACTACCTTGTTCCCCTGCATTAAAAGTGATTCGCAAAGGTTTGATCCAATGAAACCGGCCCCCCCGGTAACCAATACCTTTTTCCCTTCAATAATTTTCCTGAAATCTTTATTTGGCATAACTCACAGCCCTTGTTTCTCTTATTACCGTAACTTTTACCTGCCCCGGGTAGGTCATATCACTTTGAATTTTTGTAGATATCTGAAAAGATAATTCCTCTGCCTGCTTATCGGTTATTTTTTCGCTTTCCACAATTACCCGTAATTCCCGCCCGGCCTGAATGGCAAAGGCCTTTTCAACTCCTCCATAGCCCATGGCCAGGTTTTCCAGGTCTTTTAAACGCTGAACATAGGAGTCCATAACCTCTCTTCTGGCACCGGGCCTTGCTCCTGAAATGGCATCGCATACCTGAACAACCGGAGAAATAAGGCTGGTCATTTCAATTTCATCATGGTGTGCACCTATGGCATTGCAAACCTCCGGCTTTTCATTGTATTTCTCTGCTATTTTCATTCCGAGAATTGCGTGTGGAATCTCTGGTTCATCATCGGGAACTTTTCCAATATCATGGAGCAGCCCTGCCCTCTTGGCCAGTTTAACATTTAAACCCAGTTCGGTGGCCATTATTGCACAGAGGTTGGCAGTTTCCCTTGAGTGCTGCAGCAAATTCTGGCCATAAGAGGAGCGGTATTTCATTCTTCCAATCATTCTGATTAGCTCCGGATGAAGACCATGGATGCCCAAATCTATTGTTGTTCTTTTTCCAACCTCTATAATTTCTTCCTCCAGCTGTTTTTTAGTTTTGGCAACCACTTCTTCAATTCTTGCAGGGTGAATCCTTCCATCTGAAACCAGTGTGTGCAATGCTAACCGGGCAATTTCACGCCTTATCGGATCAAAACTTGAAAGGATGATGGTATCGGGTGTGTCATCAATATTAATATCAACTCCCGTTGCTCCTTCCAGGGTTCGGATATTCCTTCCTTCTCTCCCGATTATTCTTCCTTTTATTTCTTCATTTTCAATATGAAAATTAGAAATTGAATTTTCTACTGCATGCTCAGTGGCAACTCTCTGAATGGTTTGAATGATAATTTTTTTGGCTTCTTTGCTGGCAGTAAGTTTTGCTTCGTCCTGAAATTCTTTAATGAAGGCGAGAGAAGCGGTTTTTGCCTCATCTTTTAGCGCTTCCACCAGTTGTGTTTTTGCTTGATCAGCTGAAATCCCCGAAATAATTTCAAGCTGCTCGATTTGTTTTTTCTGAAACTTTTCCAACTCGGCTTGTTTATTATTGACAATTTCTATTTGCCTCATCAGGTTTTCCCTTATCACGCTCGAATCCTTTTCCTTTCTTGTTATTTCATCCAATTTTTGCGATATAAGGGCTTCCTTCTGCCTTGCCTTTTTTTCAGCATCATTAATTTTATTATTTCTTTCATTGATAATTTTTTCATGCTCCTCCTTAAGCTGAAGGAATTTTTCTTTGGCCTGGAGAATTTTATCCTTTTTAATTACCTCGGCCTCCAATTCAGCTTCCTTTATTATTTGTTTGCTTTTGCCTTTTGCAAATTTCTGGAGAATTGCACCGGAAATTATTCCTCCAAGAATGAGGCCCCCGGAGGCGGCAAGAATTATTGATAAAATGTCCATACGATTCTAAATTTAGTTAAAAAAAAATCCCGCAAAATTCATTGCAATGAATTTATACGGGAAATTAAACTTGCAGAAAAAACCTAAAAACCTTTTTATCAGAAAGATAATAAAGCGAATCCAGAATTTTACCTATGCCTTACTTAAATAATCGGCCAAATGACTGTCCATTTCATTTAAACGCAAAAGTGACTTTTCATCCTCCATCGTACCTGCCATTTTTTCAAGAACTTTTGAAGCGTATTCCAATGCTGTCATCGCAAGCAGATCCTGCTTATCTTTTACAGCGTAATTCTCTTCGAAATTCTTAATATTTTCATTTACCATTTTAGCGGCCTTGCGCACATTTTCCTCTTCTTCCGATTTTATGGTTAGGGGGTAAACCCTTCCGGCAATATTCACTTTGACTGAAAGTTCACTCATTATTGGTT
>JAHEZO010000298.1 GCA_023250995.1 Flavobacteriales bacterium
GAGATTCCAATTTTATACCAATTGGACATTAATATTAATTTCTTCCTTCCCGCACCCATAATCCCTTAAGGGACCAGCCCACTTACTCTTGAGCGTTGATCCCTTCAGTGAAAAAGGGTGAGGAAAGGTTAAGATTGTTTTATTTGTCAAAATGGAATTGATTACTGCATAGTTTTTTGCGAAACTTCATTGTTTAATTTAATGTAATTGATTTTATCATCGCTTCCACCTCTTTCAAATACATTATTTTGTCGAATTGGGGTGCAAAAACATAACCCTTTGCCGAAATTAGCAAATTAGATTTTTTATCCACCCATGTAAGGGAAATGAAAGGCCCGCCCATAAAATCATTTTCCATTCTCCATAGGCCCCGGGTTTCAACTGCAAATTGATTTTTGAAATTGATTTTTTTTATTTCCGGTGCCAGAAGTTTTTCCGATGTAGTCATATATGATCCGGGTACGTTTCCGGGGATGTATTTTCTGGAAACCGAATCAATATCCCAAATAATTTTTTCATTCGTTAACATCATTGTGTCGGTGTAATTCTGCCAGAAAACAAAAACGCCCTGGCTTATCTGATGTTCGTATCCGCCAAGATTTCTTTTTCGCTCCAGGCGAACCCAAAAAAAGTTGCTGTCTTCCATTGCGAGATAAGAATCTTTCGGGGAATAAAGGCTAAAAATTGTTTCGGGATTTTTTCCTGAATTATTTTGAATTATTTTTCCCTGAATTTTATTTTTTTCAATCATTCGTTCAAGTTCGGCCTCTGCAAATTTTTCTATAATATACTCTGAATTCTTTTCAATAAATGATGCAAAAGAGGAATCGCTGGAGGCCGAAAGTTTTATCACTACCTGCCCTTTTGCCCAGGAATTTGATTTTAGCTCTGATTTTATTTGGTTAAAATTTTTTGAAAAATCTGAAATAAAGAGGTTCCGGTGGGTCTGGAATATTTTTGCAAAATCTTTAGGTGAGATGTGTACGAGTTTAAAAATGGGTTCTCCCTGCGGGAGGCCATATTGGTTTTTTCCAAGGGTGTTTTTTATTGATTCTCCCGGAGCAGAATTCCAGTATTGATTCTCCATCACCACAATAACTTCACCTGCATTTCCTGAGCATTGCGGAAGGTTGGCTTCATTTTGAGAACATGACAAAAAAGAAAAAAAAGAAAATGCCAAAAATATCCGGAAGAGGTTGGAAAGAAAATTAATTTTTCCGGAATTCAAAAAACAATTAACCTTTAAAGTGGAAAAATCAAACGATAAAATTAAAGGCCTCACCTTTTACTGATTGTTAATTTTCGCCCACTATTAATTTAGTGCCGGGCTTTAATTTATCGTAATCTAAAGAAGCGTTTAATTCTTTTAGTTTCGAAACGGTGGTGCTGTTGTTTTTTGCAATCAGCCAAAGGGTATCGCCCTGTTGAACAATATAAGTTTTTTCATTTTGTTCGTTTCCCGGCTTGTTTTGATTTTCATTTTTTGTTTCCGTATTTTCGTTTTTAACCTGACTCTTTTCCAACACAAATAAAGTTAGCTTTTGTCCCGGACGGATTCGGGCGCTGCGCAAACCGTTCCAATCCTTAATATCCGCAACGGTACATTCATATTTATCTGCCACAGAGCCAATATTTTCGCCTTTTTTTACAATATGAACCTTTCTAATTTCCTGTGCAATAACAGTATTTTCCCCGCTGTCTTCCTGTGTTTTTAAATACCCGTAAATAACCTGTTCATTATTTAAAAACAAACTGATTTTTTCTTTCGGAAGGCACAGAATCTGGGGCTTTTCACAATGGGGTATAAGGTGTTTTTTATAGCCTGGATTTAAGGATTCGAGGTCTTCGGGTGAAATTCCAAGGGTGGTGGATAATTGTTCAAATGAAAGCTGGCGGTCAACCATCACTGTATCAATTTCATGCGAAATGATTTTTGGCTGAACAGGGTAAAGGTTATGTTCGGATGGATAATTCATGATATAATTAACTGCAATAAATGCCGGTACATACCCTCTTGTTTCTTTTGGAAGGTATGGAAAAATATCCCAATAATCTTTTTTTCCTCCCGACCTTCTGATGGCTTTGTTTACGTTTCCAGGACCACAATTATAAGCGGCCAGTACAAGTTCCCAGTTTCCGTAAATATTATATAAAAATTTAAAATATTCGCAGGCAGCTGTGGTTGATTTATAAGGATCTTTCCTTTCGTCAATGTATGATGTTACATTCAGTCCGTAAAGTTTTCCGGTATGGTACATAAACTGCCAAAGCCCCATGGCACCTGCCCGTGATTTTACCAGCGGGTTAAGTGCCGATTCGACCACAGCAAGATATTTTAATTCAAGGGGGAGGCCATTGCGGTCCAACTCCTCCTCAAACATCGGGAAGTACAAATAACTTAATCCAAGGATCCTGGAAGTAAGATTTTTTTTCCTCACAGCATAAAGATTAATAAATGCTTTTACCTTGTCGTTGTAGGTCAGGTTAAAGGGAGTTTGATCGTCAAGCCTGCTGAGGCGCTCTTTAAAAATCTTATCGTCATACCAGGGAGTTGAATCAGCAGGAAAATGATACACATTCAATTTTGATGTGTCGGCCACAAAATTTACATTTTCGAAATAGGAAAGTTTAACAAGATTATCAAGAGCTTCGAGAATGGGGTCATCGGGCATCATCACCAGAGAATCCTTTTCCTTTGTATCAAACATTGGGTTTTCCTCCTGGGCAATAACCGGGAAGTTGAGGCAGAAAAATGCTGCAAAGACCGGTAAAATCAATTTATTCATCAGTTTTTTCCTTTGGGGTTTAATATAAATACGCTAAACATCAACTTTTGTTGCAGGTAATTAATACCTGAAACCGCTAAAAATTATTTTACGAGTTTATGCAAAAATCGCCAAATGAAATTCAATTCCATAGTAGTGAAAGCAAATACTTATTAACGATGGAGGGTTGAAAAAGCCGTTTGAAAAAAAAGAAAAGAAATATTTGGATGAGCAGGTAGTCAGGTTGGTTTAGATTTGACAGGACTGCAAATTAGGAATAATACCATTTAGACAAATAAAACAATCTTTTCCCACCCTCACCCTTTTTTCCCTGAAGGGATCAACGCTCAAGAGTAGGTGGACTGGTCCCTTCAGGAAACAGAGGGTGTGGGAAGGAAGAAATTAAAATAAATGTCCAAATAGTATAAGGATTAGGATGGGCATGTTTGGAATTAT
>JAHEZO010000299.1 GCA_023250995.1 Flavobacteriales bacterium
ATTTTTGGGGCAGCTGGGATGTATTGATTCAAAAAATTGGAATAAATGAACATTATATTTCAATGCGCAGGGGGGTAATTGACAGCAGGGATGTTATTTATTTTGGAAGCCTTGCAGCGTTGTTTTTATTTATGACTAAAGTTTCACTCGAAAGCAGAAAATGGTAAAATTCTTCATTTGAACATTAAAAAACAAAATATCTTCCGGTTTCTACTTACCCTTGTAATTTTGATTCTCCTCAATTACATAGGATCTTTTGTTTTCTTCAGGTTTGACCTGACCTCCGAAAAAAGATATTCCATTTCTAATGCCTCAAAGGAAATGCTGAAAAATCTTTCGGATGTTGTTTTTGTAAAGGTTTACCTCGATGGGGATTTGCCTGCCGGTTTTGCCCGCCTCAGGCAATCAACAAAGGAAATGCTAAACGAATTCAGGGCCTATTCCGATTCGAAAATCGAGTATGAATTTATTGATCCTTCGGCAAGTCCGGATGAAAAAACACGGAACGAAATTTATCACCAGCTTTCGCAACAGGGATTACAATATTCCAACATTTCTTTTAATGAGGGGGACAAGGTTTCAGAAAAAATCATTTTCCCCGGTGCAATTATTTCATACCTTGGAAAAGAGACCCCGGTTCAGTTGCTGAAAAGTCAATTGGGTGCCGGATCAGACGAAATGCTCAACAATTCTATGCAGCAGCTTGAATTTGAAATTGCAAATGCCATTCAAAATCTTTCGGACCCTGTTTCAAAAAAAATTGGTTTTATTACCGGCCAGGGTGAGTTGAATGGCCCCGATGTTTCCGATATTTCAAAATTCCTTAAAGAAAAATATTCGGTGGAAGAAATTGTCATTGATGGGAAGCTCAATTCGCTGGATAAGTTTGAGGCGGTTATTATTGCCAAACCAAAAAGTAATTTCAATGAAAAAGATAAATTTATTATTGATCAGTTTTTAATGACCGGAGGTAAATTGTTTTTTTTAATTGACGGCACCGATGTTTCAATGGATAGTTTGCAAGGGTCCCCAACTACCATGGCCATTCCTCTTTCAGTAAATCTTGAAGACATGCTTTTTAAATATGGTGCAAGGATAAACACCAACCTGATTATGGATTTGCGTTCGCTTCCCATCCCCGTTGTTACAGGTTACGTGGGAAATCAACCCAAACAGGAATTGTTCCCATGGTTTTATTTTCCTCTAGCCATTCCCGAAAGTGATCATCCGGTGGTAAAAAATCTTGATGCCTTAAAGACGCAATTTTCAAGCAGTTTGGATACAATTGGTAAACCAGGGACAAAAAAAACCTTTTTATTTAGCACTTCAGAATATTCCAGAATAAGCAGCGCACCAACCAGAGTTAGTTTAAATATTTTAAGAAATAAACCCGATGAAAAACTTTTCAGATCGGGACCCAAACATATTGCTCTTTTGATTGAAGGGCAGTTCGAATCTCTTTTCACTAACAGAATTCCCCCGCAGATTGAGCAGGACGTAAAAATTGGGTTTAAAGAAAAAAGCGTTCAAACAAAATTAATTGTTGTGAGTGATGGAGACATTATCCGGAATGAGGTAAATAAATCAGGAGATAAAATCTTACCTCTGGGGTATGATAAGTACACCCAGCGGGAATATGGCAACAGGGATTTTGTTTTGAATTGCATTAATTATCTTACAGATAAGTCTGGTTTGATCATTGCCAGAACGAAAGAATTTAAGCTTAGGCTGCTTGACCGGCAAAGGGTTGAAAAGGAACGCCTGTTCTGGCAGCTTTTAAATACGGTTTGCCCGGTGAGTCTGGTTTTGGTTTTTGGTCTGATAAAATATTTTTTCAGGAAAAGAAAATTCGCAATATAAATGAAAAAAAATAAAATTATATTACTAATAGTTTTGGCCCTGTTGGTTTTTGCAGGGTTTTTATATTTTTCACAAAAAAGCAATACCATTAAAAAAGAACTTTCTGATTTTGCTGTGGAAGATACAGGTAAAATCGAAAAATTATTTTTAGTTGACAATGAAAAAAGAAGTGTTTTGCTGGAGAGAACAAACCCTGGCCGCTGGAATTTAAATGGAAAATTTGAAGCCAGGGCCGATGCCGTGAATGTTTTGCTCTCAACCATTAAAAGAGTGGCGGTAAAAACTCCTGTTCCTAAATCGGCCTTTGATAATGTGGTTAAACAAATTGCAGCAAAGCATGTTAAAATTGAAATTTATTCAGAGGGGGATAACCTAATTAAATCTTATTATGTCGGTCATCCTAATCAGGAGCACAACGGAACCTATATGCTGCTCGAAAACTCCTCCGTTCCTTTTTAATGCATATTGAAGGATTCCGTGGATTTCTTACCCCCAGGTACTTTACAAATGAAAATGAATGGCGCAGCACTGCGGTTTTTCAGTATTCTTACGATGAAATTTCACAGATAAAACTGGAATATCCGGATAAGCCCGGCAAATCATTTTTCATTTCAAACCTTGGAAATAATAAGTTCAGTTTAGGGAACCCTGAAAATCTGAAACAATCCATTCCTTTTGATACCGTTGCTTTAATGAAATATGTTTCCCTTTTTCAGAAAATTAACTTTGAAGGATTTGAAGAAACAAAAACAGGTCAATTTATTGATTCCGTTATTCACTCCTCTCCAATTCAGGTTTTTTCTGTTACAGACAAAAATGGGAAAGTTAAAACCGTTAAAATGTTTTTGAAACCTTCTTCACAAGGGCCTGAAGATAATGGTGCAGGCCCTGTTACTTATGACCTTGAAAGATTTTACGGTTACATTGATGATAAGGATTTTGTAGTGCTTCAGTATTTTGTGTTTGATCCGATTTTAAAAACGAAAGATGATTTCAGGTAAAAATTCATTCATAAGTTACCATTAACTCAAGGATGGAAATGTTTTGTTAATAATCCGTTCAGAACTCAATTCCTTTTTTCTATTTATCAACCCTCAAAAATTTATATTTGCTGGCTAAAAAAAATAACATATGAATTTCATTGTATCAAGTTCCCTGCTCCTCAAACAACTGCAATCCATCAGCGGTGTTTTAAACACCAATAATGCGCTCCCGATTCTCGACAATTTTTTGTTTCAGGTAGTGGATAACGAGCTGCGAATTTAAGCCTCCGATCTGGAAACTACCATGATCACCACCCTGCAACTCGAAAAAAGTGAAACTTCGGGAAATATTGCAATACCTGCCAAAACCTT
>JAHEZO010000300.1 GCA_023250995.1 Flavobacteriales bacterium
AACATCTTTTAAAACTTCTACATAAACCCCACCGATACCAAACATTAAAAAGTGTCCCAAATCTTTCTTAAAGCTCACTCCGGCAATTAACTCCCGTCCACCGGGTAAGAATTTTTGAATAAAAAAATTCAAATTTTTCGGACCAAACTTTTTCTCCATTCTATCTACTTCCTGTTTCACCTCACCAGAATTTTTCAAATTGACAGCAACTCCGCCAGAGTCACTTTTATGAATCAATGAAGGCGAGTCAGCTTTTAGAACTACAGGAAATCCAATTTCCTCTGACACTTTAACCGCCCCTTTTAAATTTTTAGCAATTCCCCATTTGGCTACGGGAATATTGTACTTCTCAAGCAAATTATATACTGCTGAAGTGGACAAAAAATCACCCGCCTGCCCGCTCCCATTGGCTGAAAACGATTGAATTATTTCTTTTCCTTCAGCTTTATTTACATCTAAAAAAATTTTCTCTTCACCAATATTTCTATTTAAGGCCTTGTGATATTTGTAAAGCGACCCTAGGGCCTTCGCTGCAGTTGTTGGAAAAGCGTAACAAGGTACTCCACCGTCTTTAAGAATTTGTGCTGTTTTTTGAAATCGCTCCATGCTAAGGTTTGACATGAAATTGCAAACGATTGGTTTTTTCTGAAGACGGTTTACCTCTGCAATTTGATGGGCAACTTCATCGGTATTAGTAAAAGGAGCAGTAACAAAATTTATAAAAACAGAATCAATTCCATCTTCACTCATCAACACATCAAGGGCACTTCTGAAATGGACTCCTCCTGCTGTGGCAACAACATCAATGGGATTTCCGATAGATGCCTCAGGAAGCATGGAAGATTTTAAAATAAGCTGTGCATTTTCTGAAAGAGCGGGAATCTGCAAGCCGGCATTCACCAATTCATCGGTGGCAATAACCGCAGGGCCACCTGTATTTGTAATAATACCTACCCGGTTCCCTTTGGGCACAGGTTGCGTAGCAAATGCCATCGAAACCTGGCACATCTCTTCCTCATTATGAAAAGGAATAATTCCTGTTTTTTCAAAAATAAGTTCAGTGAAAATATCAACACCAGCAAGCGATCCTGTATGTGAGGCTGCTGCTTTGGCACCCTCAGCGGTTCGGCCTGCTTTCATTCCAAGAATTGGTTTTTTCCGGGCAACAACCTTTGCAACTTCCATAAACTCTTTAGGATTTGCAAACCCTTCGGTATATAAAATGATTGCCCTGGTTTTTTCATCCTCACCATAATATTTTAACACTTCGGAAATTGAAATATCACATGCATTTCCGTTTGAAGCATACAACCTCATACCAACGTTGAGGTCAAACATGCTTTGCATTATAATGGCCCCTACCCCACCGCTTAAAGCAACAATGGATACCGGCCCAGGTTCAGGGAAGGTAAAGGTGAAATCGCAATAAGCCTTTAATTCAGGATCTGTATTAATAATTCCCTGGCAGTTGGGGCCGAACACCCGAACTCCGTATTCCCTTGCCTTAGAAAGAAATTCTTTTTGAAGGACCAAACCTTCCTCACCCATTTCGCTAAAACCTGCGGAGTTAATGATAACTGACTTGATTCCTTTTTTTCCGCAATCCTCAATAGCTTTAGGAACAAATCTGGCAGGGATAATTATGTGGGCGAGATCAATTGGCTCGGATACATCAAAAACTGATGGGTAGGCTTTAATATTCCTTACAAATGGTTCGCGGGGGTTAATCGGATAAATATTTCCTCTGTATCCGTAATGAACCAGGTTTTTAATAATCACATTTCCTATCGAGAGCTCTTTGGAGGATGCTCCGATAATTGCGATGGATTTTGGTTTAAATAATGAATCTAACTCATGTTTGGTATCGTGGGGGGCGATAAAGGTTGTTGTTTCCATTAATATTTGATATTAATAGTTTTTTCAATTACCTGCCCATTTTACCCAAATGGCAATTCCTTTCCCATTTCATCCAGAATAAAAATTGATTTTATTTTAGAATTTTTTTGTTCTTTATCAAAAGCTTTATCAAGGCATCCCTTTAAGCATTTAAGCAATTCTTCTGAGGTTCTGGGGCAAAAACAACCTTCCAGAGGAGTTGTTGAAAAATCAGGTTTCGATAATTTTCCGAAGTCGGGAATTACTATTGCCTTTCCGTTTTCATCAATGGTAATTTCCTTAATGCAGGAGCAGGTGACGTAATGTGATCCGGAATTTTCCATATTTATTTTTCCAATGAAAATTTTCCATATCCTGAATTAATATTTCCGGAAAATACCTTCCAGAAATAAAAACCTTCTGAAAATTTAGATATGTCGACAAATGAAACTTGATTTCCGGGAAGCGGCATTTGATAAACCATTTTTCCGAGTACATTGTAAATTTTAAAAACTGAATTCGCATTTTGGTTTTCGCCATTGAATAGAGAAACCTCAAATCTTCCATCATTGGGATTAGGAAAAATCCTTACATCAGGCTCGGAACCGAAAACCTCTTTTGAAAAAAGCGGGAAACCCACATAAATCCCTCCGGCTCCGGGAGTAGTATCTACAGTAAAATTCAAATTTGTGTTTGAGGAATCTAAAGAAGCAACAGTAAACTGATAGGTTGAATCCATTGGAAGTCCGGGTATATCTACCAGGAGCCTATAAGTCCCGGGTTCAACATTTGCAAAAGAATAATTACCGTTCTGATCGGAAGTAGTCTTTGCTTTTATTCCCCCGGGCACCTGTTCAAGAGCAATATCCAAACCTGGAACGGGGTCACCGGCAACTTTTCCATAACCAAACTGAATGTTACCACCGCAAAATCCATTTCCGGTCATTGAGCCAATCTGTGTAACAAAAATGTTGGCAATGAGATTATTTATGCAAAGAGTATTCAGCCAGCTGGCATTATCCCAGTAGGTTTCATCCCCAAAATAAGTAGGAATGCAGGAGGGACAAAGAGCCAAATCAATCTGGGCAGAAATTATATATTTTCCTCCCCAAACATTGTAAAACCCATAAAACCCTAAACTGTCGATAGGAGCAGAATCGGCTAAAATTAATTGGGTGAGATTTTCAGTGAACTGATAGAGATAAACATTACCACCGGTAAAGTTATTTCCACTTGAATCTTTTATTGTTCCCATTATTTCAGTGTAAACCGAACAGGTTGTGTCAATGAGATATTCGATGTCTTTTATGTTATTGTTTTTGTCGGCATGAACAAT
>JAHEZO010000157.1 GCA_023250995.1 Flavobacteriales bacterium
TATATTCAAAAAAAGCTTCGGGTGGAGGAAATGCTTTTATAGCAATTTATCAGAATAAATTTATCCATTATCAGGTGTTTTATGAGGCAAAAAAGAAATATTCCAAAGTGTTAAGTTATGATGAATTTTTGCATATGCCGGAGGGAAAAAGCAGGTTTAACTCCTCCAATGAGAATAAGGTTTATGCCATAAAAAGCATTTCATTTGACGACCCAAAAGAGACACGGAACCAAAACTTATACTTTGGAAAAACGGCCATAAAAGAAGGGATGAGCTTAACCCCGGCAACAAATCTTGCGGAAATGGAAACAGAAAAACAATTAAAAGCAAAAGCCAAACAACAGGAAAATGAAAGTAAGCAGCTGGACGAAAAATTAAATGATGATTAGAAAAATTAACAGGAATATTTATAAATTAATCTTTGAGAATATTTAAATTTTATTTGATCTGTTTTTTTTGAATAAAATTTAAACCCACCACTAATTTTTCGGGATTATGAAAAAAATTATTCTTTTCACCTTAATGCTGGTTTCTTCTTTTCGGAATTTTTCGCAAAATGAAGATCCGGCAAAACTCTTGTCATTTTCCGATAAAAAACAAATCGAGACCTACCTGAAAGGATTCGAATGGAAAAAAGAAAAAAGCACTTTTAAAGATTCGGTGGACGGGGAATATTTTCTTTTTTCAAAAAAAACCTCCGGAGGCGGGTATGCATACCTGGCTGTTTACCCGATTTTGCCAAATAAGTTTATGCATTACATGGTATTTTTTGAGGCCAAAAAGAAGTATTCGAAAGTGCTTTCTTATGATGAGTTTATTCATATGCCAGAGGGAAAGAGCCGCTATAACTATAGCCGTGAAAACAAGAACTATGCAATTAAAAGCATAACCTTTGATGACCCAAAGGAAACCAGGAATCAAAATATTTATTTCGGACTTACTTCCATTAAAGAAGGGATGGACCTCGGAAAAATAAGTAATGAGGAGATAAAGGATATTAAATCCCTCAGGAAAGCCAAAATGAAAGATATGATGGATGAAATGATCCTGGACGAAAAACTTAATGAAGATGACAGCATTCCGGGTGAAAAGGATGAAGAGAAGTAACTACTGAGATTCAGTTATGTGCAGTAAACTCCCACGCATAATCAGGTATTGAGCAGCAATGTACGTTACCATTATAAAAACTTCGGAATAAGGAAATGGCGAAAGAAATTTTGCTGTTGAAATGGCCGAATCAGAAACCATAAACAGAATACCTCCCAGAAAAATCATTCCAAAATTTTGTTTTCCCACTGCAAATTTCCGGTTAACGGCACACAAAACCATAGTCATAATTGTACAGGCATAAATGGCCACCGGAATGAAAAGTGAATTAAGCTTTGGATAAAGCATGTACAGATTTACAATAAGAACTATTACAAAAGGTAAAATTATGACGGGATGCTTTTTTATGAAAGATTTTTTTCCCTTTACTGAATTTATAAACGCTGTAATGTAAAAAATATGGGTAACTAAAAAAGAGCCAAGGCCCATCAAAAAATATTCCTCTCCACTACCCTCAAAAATTAGAAAAACATCCCCTACCCAGGAAAAAACAAAACCAGCAAAAATTAATTTTGTGTAAGAAGAAAATTTATTGCGTGCAAACCAATAAAAATAAAACGAAAGCCAGATTAATAATAAAGGTTTAAAAATAAAATGTAAAATTTCAGAGGAAATAATATGGCTTAAAATCTCACCCGCAGCGAGAATGAAAAATACAACATCGAAAAATATTTTTTTATTTTTTTGCATTCAACAAAATTAATATTTAAAATTCTTTGGGAACTTTGTCCGATATTAGAGTTCCGGGTGGTTAAAAATTAAACACGCTCATTGTATTTTTTTTATTCCTTTGCCTTATCCATAAAAGATCTGAATTACAAGTGCACTCAAATTATCTTTTGCTTTAAATAAAATTGAAACAAAAATAAACTGCGAATGGCTGGCAGTGCGGGTAGTTCGGTGGATATATTATTTATCGTTTCCGATTTTATAACCAACTTTCTTTCTCGGTTCTTGTGGTGGATTTAATAATTCTTTCAATGCAGAAAATATCATTTGTATTTCTCCGCTATTCTGCACTACTTGTTTTTCCAACTGTTCCAGGTTAAGTAAAATATCTTTGTGAGTGAGGAGCATTTCATTGAGTTTAACAAAGGCATCAATGATTAGCATATTGACCTTGTCCGCTCGTTCACTACTCAATACGCTTGATAACATCAATATGCCATGTTCGGTAAATGCGTAGGGCAGATATTTAGAGTGCTGACCTCTCTTTAAGGTCGCATTTTGCGATCTTAAAGATTTGTATTCTTCCTCCGTAAGTTGGAACATGTATCGTTCCGGGAAACGTCTGGTATTTCTTTTTACCTGTTCATTCAACCGTCTTGTTGCTACCTGATAGAGTTCTGCTAAATCATTGGACAACATCACTTTTTTGCCTCTGATATGATAAATTCTGTTTACGATAACTTCTTGTGGGATTGCTATTTCTTTGCCCATATTTCTGTTTTTTCAGTGGTAAAATTAGTTTTTTTAATATTTGAAGTCACAAATTGTGACCCCAAAGGTCTTATCCTATCAGATGTTATTTTCTAATATCGTCCTGTAATTCTTCAATATTATTTTGCTGATAAACTTCCGTGCTTCTTCCGTTTCTTTGTAAGACCATATAATGCACTTTCAGTAGGTTGTGAACTTTCAGCCGGTTGGTGATAACCGATGTTCTGATTTGATTCAGGTCTTTTACTTTCGGATAGATTTCTTGGGAACTGAATAAAAAAAATGCCCCATTCTCCGGGGCTATCTGTTTATTTTACTTTTACTTCCTTTCTCTGCCAGGTCTGCTTTGATTTTGCACCCGCACAAGACCCGGCAGCACCCGAAGGGAGAGAAGCGGAAGCAGCAAAAAAGACCCGACAAAGTCCGTACTTTTCAGGGTTGGCTCGTGCAAAGCAAAGTTAAGGGCGGGGGATTTTTTGCTGCTGGGGAAGTGCGGATGGGATTTTTATTCTTTATCGTTTCCTATTTTGTAACCGACTTTTTTTCTTGGTGTTTCCTGCTCTTGTATAAATTGTTTCAGGTAGTTAAATATGAGTTCTATTTTTTCATCTTGGCCAATTAGCTTTTTTTCCATCAGTTCCAATTTTAAAAACAGGTCTTTATGGGTCAAAAGAATTCTTCTCATTTTGGCAAACACCCGCATAATCTGCAAGTTTACCATAATTGCTCTCTTGCTGTTTAAAACGGTTGATAGCTGGGGAATGCCTATTTCTGTAAAAACCATGGGCGTGTATCTTGTCCCGCCCCAACTTGAGGTGCCAAATTGGCTCCTCAAGTTTTTAAGCTCTTTTTTATTTAATTCAAACATAAAATCCTCCGGGAACCGCTCTATGTTTCTTCTTACCTGACGTTTTAAATACTTTGTCTCTACTCCGTAAAGTTCTGCTAAATCACTGTCTAACATAACCTGTTCTCCTCTGATAATATGTATTTTGTTTATTACTACGGCTTCTGATATGATTATTTCCTTACTCATATTTCTGTTTTTTTCGAGGGTAAATTTACTTTTTTCTAATTATCCTATCAGATGGTATTTTTTTATGTCCTCTTGCCGTTCTTAAATGTTATTTTGCTGATAAACTTCCGTGCTGCTTACGTATCTGTGCCATGCCATATACTGCACTTTCCGGATGTTTTGAACTTTCAGCCGGTTGGTGATAACCGATGCTCTGATTTGATTCAGGTCTTTTATTTTCGGATAGATTTCTGGGGAATAAAAAAAAGCCCCATTCTCCGGGGCTTTCTGTTTTTTTTACTCCTTTCTTCTCTTCTCTGCCAGGTCTGCTTTGCTTATGCTCGCACGCAAGACCCGGCAGCACCCAAAGGCATTGTTTCCAGGTTCTCCAGCTTCCAGACCATCAACGTGCAGGTCTTGTGGCGCTGGCTTATTTCTTAAAGTTAAATGTCTTTCCAATTAAGTAAACAGAGCAAATAAAACATATTAGAGCGGCAATTCCCCAAATTAGTTTAAATTTCTTCCATTCAGGTAGCTGTTGGTTAAAAATTGAAGGATCATTCCCTGAATTCTCAGATATAGTTATTCTGTAAATTTCCCACTGATACGCACAGTAAAGGGTTGCTATTATAAATGAGATTTTCAATACTAAGTGGTATGTTTTACTTCTTATCATCAAACACTTGTTGTTTTGCATCTTTTGTAACATCCGTTACTCCTGTTTTCTGAGAACCTTCTTTTTGCACCTTCGATAATTCATTTAATGATTTACCAACATCGGCTGGGAGAACCTGTGAGTTTAAGGCCTAAATGCGTATAAATCAAAAAAAATATTATTTCATTAGAGCCATGGCTGCCTCGCTAAAACCGGTATTCGAAAAACCGCCATCATGAAAAAGATTTTGCATGGTTACAAATTTGGTGAGGTCCGAAAACAGGGCAACGCAATAATTGGCACAATCCAATGCCGAAGCATTTCCAAGTGGCGACATGGCATGGGCAAAGGCAATAAAATCATCAAATCCCTTCACACCTGCACCGGCTGTGGTGGGCGTGGGTGACTGAGAAATGGTGTTCACCCTGACTTTCTTTTTAACCCCGTAATGGTAACCGAAACTGCGGGCAATTGATTCAAGCATGGCTTTTGCATCTCCCATATCATTATAATCGGGGAAAACACGTTGTGCTGCCACGTAAGAAAGGGCCACCACCGATCCCCATTCATTTATTGCATCTTGCTTCATGGCCACCTGCAGCGTTTTGTGAAGCGACAGGGCTGAAACATCCAATGTTTTATGAAAAAAATCGTAGTTAAGGGCGGTATAATGTTTATCCTTGCGGACATTTGGTGACATCCCGATAGAATGAAGTACGAAATCAACTTTGCCCCCCAAAATTTCCATCGATTTTGAGAAAAGATTATCAAGATCAGTTTCAGAAGTTGCATCGGCAGGAATCACCTGTGTTTTGCATTTTTCGGCCAGCTGGTTAATAACACCCATCCGCAGGGCAACAGGTGCATTGGTGAGGGTAAACATTGCTCCTTCTTCATAACATCTTTCTGCAACTTTCCAGGCAATGGATTTTTCATCCAGCGCACCAAAAATAATTCCCTTTTTGCCTTTTAATAAATTTCCGTTCGACATAATTCAATTAATTAAGAGTTAAATTTATTTTTTTCATATACTACAAAGAAAGAAAAAATTCAGATACGCAGGAGTTCCCGTGCGTTTTCAATGGCAGCCGGAGTTAGTTTTTCTCCACTTAGCAAACGGGCTATTTCATGGGTTCTCTCTTTTTCCGAAAGTTTTTTCAGAAATGTTTTTGCCACCCCGTTTCTGTTTTCTTTGTAAACAACAAAATGAGTGTTTCCCCTGCTCGCAATTTGTGGTAAATGGGTGATGGATATTACCTGCATCCCGGAGGAAATTTTTTGTAATATGGACCCAACGCGGTCGGCAGTTTCACCCGAAACCCCTGTATCAATTTCATCAAAAATAATGGTTGGTAGGGCAGTCAGCTTTGCAACGAGCGATTTAATTGATAGCATCAAACGCGAAAGTTCACCCCCAGATGCAACCTTGTTAATCTCCCTTGGTTCACTTCCTTTATTGGCGGTAAAATAAAATTTTATCTGGTCGGTTCCATAAGGGGTTAGTTCATTGTTTGCGATTTGAGTATTCCGGATTTCAAGTTTTGCATCCGGCATTGCCAGATCTTTAAGCATGATGTTTACACTCTTTTCAATTTTTGGAATTGCATTGTTTCTGTTTTCAGAAATTTTTTTGGCTGATTGTTTTAATTCAGAAATTCCTTTTGAAATCTTCGATTCCAAAATGTTAATTTCCTCCTCTAAAGAATCTATTCCGACTAACTGTTTTTGAATTTTTTCTTTTACCTCCAGCAGTTCCCGGGTGGTTTTTACCCTGTGTTTGTGCAGCAAAGAATAAATAATATTTAACCTGTTGTTTATTGATTCGGTTTTCTCAGGACTGAAAGAAATGCGGTCATACATAATTTCAAGTTCTGCGGCAATGTCTTCCAACTCAATGGCAACACTTAAAATTCTTTTTTCCACTTCCTCCATTATCGGATTATGGCGTGATGCCTCCGAAATAAATTTCTTAACTTCCTTTATAATATTAACGGCACTTCTGTCCTCCTGAATAAGGGCTTTTGTCCCCTCTGAAATGAATCTTTTTATTTCCCCTGCATTATTCATAATTTCCAATTGC
Source organism: Flavobacteriales bacterium (assembly GCA_023250995.1). Classification (GTDB taxonomy): domain Bacteria; phylum Bacteroidota; class Bacteroidia; order Flavobacteriales_H; family JAHEZO01; genus JAHEZO01. The sequence goes on from JAHEZO010000157.1 coordinate 6,298, forward strand.
TGCTCTAATTCTTCCTGTTCACCCTCTGATAAATTAGCTTTATCAAGTTCATCAAACTGAAACTGGAAATAATCCTTATCTAATTTGGATTTTTGCTCCTTCTCTTTAAGGGAATTCAACTCGCTTTGCAATAAATTTACTTCTTTGAACTTTATTTTATAATCGGAAACAATTTTATGATGCCTGGCAAAGGAGTCAATAATATTGAATTGAAATTCGGCATTATTTAACGAGAGGGATTCATGCTGTGAATGAATGTCGACTAAACTTAATCCAATCTCTTTTACCTGTTGGAGGGAAACAGGAGTATCATTGATGAATGCTCTTGAACTGCCGGCCGGGTTTATTTCTCTTCTTATAATGGTTTTTTCCTGGTAATCAAGATTGTTTTTTTTAAAAAAATCTTTCAAATCGTAATGTTTTAAGTCGAAGATTCCTTCAACAATACATTTTTTATTTTTATCCTGAAGGGCTGAGGAGTCGGCTCTTTGGCCAACAATTAAGGAAAGAGCACCAAGTAAAATTGATTTCCCCGCTCCTGTTTCACCCGTTATTACAGTAAAGCCACCTTCAAAATCAATTTCTGATTTATCAATTAAAGCGTAATTGCTAATAAAAAGGTGGATGAGCATTTGGATTAAATTAATCTCAGCAAATTTAAAGAAAAGAGATTAAAATTATTTAAGGAACATTACTTCGCGCTCATTATTTGCTGGTATTTGCTGCTGTGGCCTGGATCTATCTCGGTAAGAAGGGTTACAATGCGTGGTTTTTCCTCGGGATTTGCAGATGAATATAATTTTACCAATTCGTCCATTTTTGCCTGAAAAAATACCTGCATGCTAAAATTGTTGGGCCTGTTTCGATAAAGGGGTTGCAACAACTGAAGGGCTTCGGTAACAGCCAATCTTCCATCCATTACTTTTTCGCTCATTAAATCAAATCCTTTCAGATGATATTTATAAATGCATTCTCTCAGCGGTTTAAAGGGCTGGTCAAGTATATTGTTAACCATCCAGTAACGGTTCCGTGAATCTTCAAAGGCCTTCCATCCTTTATATTTTGATGTTTGTGCATTGTTCACAATTTGCAAAGCTTTTTGAAAATATGCCGTTCCCCCGTTGAGTGAAAATGAATCGTAGTCGAGGCCCAAAATCATAAATGCATAAAATGAAAGAACTGAAGTAAGCTCCGATACATAACTGGTCTCTGAATATTCGAGGGTTTCAAACTGTACATACCGGAATTGAAAATCGTTATCCACATAACTCAGCATGTTTGTATTGTAAGAGGTTCTGAACACCGGCCTTCGCGACTGAATATTCAAAGTGGCTTTAAATTCATCCGTTGAAACCCGCTCAGTGAGGTTTATCAAAATGCTGCAATCAATTCTTTCATGCTGAAGAAAATTGTCTTCGGTCCATTTCCGGTTATTCATAAATTCATACACCGATTTCTGCAAAGCATCAGTTAGGGTTTTATCCACATCCGAAAGCTGTTGCGAAGAAATCTGCACTGAACAATTAAATTCCTGGGCTATAGTTGTTTTAAACAATAAACATATTAGAAGAAAACAGGAGGCAACCCGGAATATTTTTTTAGAAGGAAGCAAATCGGAGAGAAGAGATAAAGGTTTCATTTCTTTTGTTTGATTATTCCATTCTTCCTCTGCGGAAATAAAAGATTTTTTATCTGGTTTATAATATCAACGGCAACCTCCGATTTTTCTTTTAACTCAAATTTTGTTATTTTATTTTTCCTGTCAAGTATTGTAATTTTATTTGTGTTGCTTTTAAAACCTGCTCCTTTATCCCTGAGTGAATTTAAAACAATAAAATCCAGATTTTTGTTTCTTAATTTAATCTTTGCATTTTCCATTTCATTCTCGGTTTCGAGAGCAAACCCTATAAGAATCTGATTTTCATTTTTTATTTTCCCCAGGCCAGAAAGAATATCTTTAGTAGGTAAAAGGCCTATGGATGGGGGTATGTTTTGTTTTTTAATTTTTTCCTTTTCCTTTTTGCCTGGTTTAAAATCTGCCACCGCAGCGGATAAAACAGCAACATCTGCCGATTGAAAATTTTGCATTGTTTTATCATACATTTCATCCGCAGTACTAACATCAATCCTTTCAATGCTGCAATTTTTTAACTGTAAAGTTACGGGGCCTGTGATTAGTTTAACCTTTGCACCATGCTTGGCTGCTTCCTCAGCAATGGCAAAACCCATTTTTCCCGATGAATAATTGCCGATAAAACGAACCGGGTCTATGGGTTCGTATGTTGGGCCGGCAGTTATTAAAAACTTCTTGCCTTGCAGGGGTAATTCCTTTGAAAAAAAATTCACAAGCAATTTTAATATCTCTTCCGGCTCTTCCATCCTTCCTTCACCTGTTAATCCGCTCGCAAGTTCTCCTCTGGCAGGGGGAATAATAATGTTACCGAAGGATACGATTTTTTTTAAATTTTCTTTGGTTGATTGATGTTTATACATATCGAGATCCATTGCGGGAGCAATGAAAACGGGACATTTGGCCGAGAGATAAACAGCGAGCAAAAAATTATCGCAATTTCCGGAAGCCATTTTTGAAATGGTATTGGCTGTTGCAGGGGCAATAACCAAAGCATCGGCCCAAAGGCCAAGCTCAACGTGGTTGTTCCACTTACCGGTGGAAACATTGGATGAAAATTCGGAAAATACAGGGTATTTAGAAAGGGTTGATAATGTTAACGGGGTAATAAAATCCTTTGCAGAAGGCGTCATCAGAACCTTTACTTCAGCTCCTTCTTTTACAAGATGACGAATTAAAATGGCGGATTTATAAGCGGCTATGCTGCCTGTAATTCCAAGAAGAATTTTTTTTTCCCGAAAGCATCTATTCATCAAAGAAGGAATTCTTTTGAATTACTGAAAAACGAAAGGCGAAATTCGATTTATT
>JAHEZO010000301.1 GCA_023250995.1 Flavobacteriales bacterium
GTGAATTTGCAAAATGAAATGCAATAACCGAGGATAAAGAGAGTAAAAGTTTTTTCATAAAAAAACGAGATTAAAAATTTTTGATTTGACTTAAAAAAATTTCAGGATGGCAAAGGTAAAAATGAAAGGCAAACGGAATGAATAATTTATCAACAAAAAAAACCAGTATAACCACAGATTACACAGATTACACCAATTGCTAAATTTAAAAGGCGGTTTCCCCGGATAATTTATTCCTTTTTGTAAAGGCCCGAAGCTTTTGCTGCAGAAGTAGTAATTCCTTTAATAAGTGCGGAGCTGAAACCCTGATGTTCCATTTCATTCAGGCCGGCAATGGTACATCCCTGGGGAGAAGTTACTTTATCAATTTCGCCTTCGGGATGGGAACCCGAAAAGAGTAAAAGAGACGCGGCCCCTTTGGCTGTTTGTGAGGCCATTTTCAATGCATCACCGGCATGAAACCCGATTTGAACTCCACCCTGTGATGCAGCCCTGATAGCCCGAAGAAAAAAAGCAATTCCACATGCATTCAGTGCCGTTGCAGAGGTCATGTGTTCCTCTGGAATTTCAATAACTTGTCCTACCGATTCAAATAAATATTTTACCAAACTAATGTTTTCGGGAGAAGCGTTGGAAGAAGCGATACAAGTCATTGATTCTCCAATGGCGATAGCAGTATTTGGCATGGCCCTGACCACCTGAATTTCTTTTCCCAGCCCTGTCCTAAAATTTTGAGTTCCTGCCTGGCCCCTGTCATTTCCTGAGGTGAGATTTTTGCAAATATCCCTTGTTCCGGCTCCTGAAACTACCGAAACCACCAGGTGTTTTTTTGCATCAATTTTTAACGCAATGCTTTTAAGCAGGTCATTTAACTGCCCCGGGAGGACTGCCAGCACAACAAGTTCAGAACCGGAAACTGCCTCCGCATTACTCTCTGTGGCTTTGAAACCAAGTTTAGAAATCTCTTCCAAACGTGTTTTGTTTTTTCGCGAAATAAAAATATCGGCTGCCTGATATTTGCCTGCCTTTACCAATCCTTTGGCAAGAGATAAACCTATGTTTCCCCCTCCGAGGATGGCTATTTTGGGTAATTTTTTCATTGGTATAAGGTTTTTGTTTGGAAACGATGTCTTTAAGAAAAATCAGGTGGCAAAAAACATTTCAAAAAATTTTCTTGGTGTAATTATGATTGCATTTTTATAATTTTTTAAAATTAATAAATCATTGTCTCCTGTAATTATATAGTTCGCATTTATAAAATCTGAAAGCTGAAGAATATTATTATCATCTGAATCCCGGCAAATGACAGGAAGTTTATTTGTAGGTAATTTAATGGAAGATTTTGCAATAATAATGCTGCGAATCTCGGATGCTTTTTCGTTTGGGATACCAAACTTTTCAATCAATTTTTCTTTTAATTCCGCTAAAATCCATTCTGAAGTGAAAAGTTCAAATTTCACCGAACAAACATCATAAACTTTTGCAGAAAAGCCTCTAAATAAAAATGCAGAAAGTAAAACATTTGTATCAAAAACGATTTTCATGAAATCTTTTTGAAAACATCTTCCTCCGAAAAATATCCATTCTTAGAAGCAATTTCTGCCAACAAAGTTCTTAACCCATTAATTTGTTCAAGGTAAAGAAAATCCTCTAATGCTTTAACAATTAATGTGGTAGTTTTTATTTTTAATTCTTTGGCCCTTTTTTCTAATCGCTTTTTCAAGGGGCTTCTAAGTTTTAAGGAAATCGAAGAGTTCATAATGTATGAATTTATCCATCAAAATTAATAAATCATTTTTTACCAAGCTGTCTGATGGCAACCATTTCGCGCATCTTTTTGCTTGCCTCATCGGCAGGGCTGCCCCAATAGGTTTTTCCTTCTTCCAAATCTTTTCCAACGCCAGATTGGGCCCAAACCACAGCACCCTTTTTTATAGTGATATCGCTTGCAATACCCACCTGGCCCCAAAGGGTAACATTATCTTCAATTGTAACAACTCCTGCTATGGCCACTCCGGCAGCAAAGAGGCAATGTTTTCCAACAATGGAATCATGGCCTACATGAACCATATTATCCAGTTTGCTTCCAAAGCCGATAATGGTATCGGCAGTAACTCCTTTATCAATTGTGCTGGAAGCTCCGATTTCTACATTATCTTCAATAATTGCCCGGCCGCAGGTTAGGAGCTTATCAAACCCCTCCGGTCTTTTTTTATAATAAAATGCTTCTGAACCGATAACCGTATTGGCGTGGATGATTACATTGTTGCCAAGAATACAATGGTCATATATTACAACATTGGGATGGAGCAAACAGTTCTTTCCGATTTTAACATTGTTTCCGATAACAACACCCGGCTGAATGATGGTACCTTCACCGATTTGTGCCGATTGGCTGATGGAGGTGTTGAGTTTTTGAAATGATTGAAAATGATTGGAAATTTTGTTGAAATCTCTGAATGGATCCTCCGAAAAAATTAAGGCCTTTCCTTTCGGACAAGGAACTTTTTTATTTAAAAGAATGATGGTGGCTTTGGAATTTAAAGCTTTATCATAATATTTCGGGTGATCAACAAAAACCAGGTCCCCGGGTTCTACCCGGTGAATCTCATTGATTCCGAGGACAGGAAAATCCTTTTCTCCTTCAAACTCGGCCTGTATTATTTTTGAAATGGATGAAAGAGTTTGAGAAGGGAATAATTTCATAAAAAAAGGTTTTTACCACAAAGAACCCGAAGGATCACAGAGAGTTTTTTACAATATTCTCAATAAATAAAAATCCCAAGAACCAAGTTTCAAGCCCCAAGAAAAACTAACAACTAACAACCAACAACTACCAACTACCAACTATCATCCTCTCACTTCACCCTCTCGCCATAAGCACCACTCCTGGTATCTACTCTAATTTTATCTCCGGTGTTAATGAAAAGGGGGACTTTAATTTCAGCCCCTGTTTCAAGTTTAGCGGGTTTAAGAGTGTTGGTGGCTGTATCTCCCTTAAGTCCCGGTTCGGTATAACTAACTTCCAGTTCAACAAACTGAGGCATCTGAGCGGTAATAGGTTCGTCCCCTTCAAAGGCAATGGTAATATCCACCCCTTCTTTTAAAAATTGTCTCGAATCTCCTAAAAATACACTTGGGATATACACCTGTTCGAAGGTAACTTTATCCATGCAAACAATATTATTATC
>JAHEZO010000302.1 GCA_023250995.1 Flavobacteriales bacterium
CATTCATCAGTCACATCTTAACAAAGTGAAGAAATTACTGATGCTGGGTTCTTCATGCATTTATCCTAAAAATGCCCCACAGCCGCTTAAGGAGGAATATTTATTGTCGGGATATCTCGAAAAAACCAATGAACCCTATGCGGTTGCAAAAATAGCCGGAATCAGAATGTGCCAGGCCTATCGCGACCAATACGGTTGCAATTTTATTTCGGCCATGCCTACCAACCTCTATGGCGAAAATGATAACTATCATCCCGAAAATTCACATGTTTTGCCAGCCCTCCTCCGAAAGTTTGTGGAAGCCAAAAAATCCAATTCCCCCTCGGTTGAAATATGGGGCACGGGTTCACCCTTCAGAGAATTTTTAATTGTGGATGATTTGGCCGATGCCTGTTTGTTTCTGATGAAAAATTACAATGATGGTGAAATTGTAAATGTGGGGACAGGAAAAGACATCACCATAAAAGAACTTTCCCTTTTGATAAAAGATATTGTGGGCTACAAGGGGGAGCTCAGGTTTAATTCCTCAAAGCCTGATGGTACCATGAGAAAACTGTTGGATGTTTCTAAAATAGAAAAGCTGGGCTGGAAACATAAAACCGGGTTGAGGGAAGGAATAACAAAAACCCTTGCCGGCCTGAACGGAAAATTTTAATGGCCCTCTAAAACTATCAAAAGGATGAGGGAACCTGCCGCAGAAATAAAGATTAAAACCATCCTCATTTTTTTGTTCGGATTAATAATTATTTTTCCCGCCTGTGCACAGCAAAAATTCATCCCAATGAATTATGAGTTCGGGGTTCAAACAGATAGGCAATTGAACGCTTTAAGTAGTTTTACACATACAGGGTTCAAGCCTTATCTTGAATCAAAAATTAATTTTGATTCGCTTACCATTGCCGACAGCACGCATTTCAACCATCCCCAATATAAAAAATGGTTTTCAAGAAAGGTGAAAACCGAATCTCTTCTTATTATTGATAGCGGAGAATTTCATTTATCGGCAGACCCTTTAATGGAATTTAATTTTGGGTTAGATTTCGCCAATGGATCAAAAAAAAGTTATACCAATACAAGGGGATTTCTGATTCAGGCAGATTTAGGAAAGAATGTTTCTTTAATGTCCTCCTTTCTCGAAAATCAAAGTTTTCTCCCTTCATACCTCGACACTTTTGTAAAAAACTACCAGGTGGTGCCCGGCAACGGAAGGATAAAACCATTTAAAAAAACCGGTTACGATTATGCCATGGTTTCGGGTTACGTGTCCTGGTCGCCCATTAAAGAATTGAATTTTCAGGCGGGCCACGATAAAAATTTTATAGGGGATGGTTACCGGTCGCTTCTTCTTAGTGACAATGCTTTTAATTATCCGTTTTTTAAAAGCACCTCCTCTTTTTTTAATAACAGAATTCAGCTGGTAAACCTCTACACCCAATTGTCTTCTCTCGAAAGAATTCCCCAATCCACCACACCCGAAGCGTTATTTAAACCAAAAGCCGGAACGTTTCATTATTTAAGCATTATTCCATTTAAAAGACTAACCTTAGGATTTTTTGAAGGAATTATCTGGCAGCGTTGGGATAGCACCGGTTCAAAACCATTTAACTGGAACTTTGTTAATCCGGTAATTTTTGCCAACACCCTAATATATGGATTAAATGGAAAAAACAATTCTTTAATCGGATTGAATATTAAATTTAAAATTTTGAAAAACCTTATAAGCTATTCTCAGTTTTTTTATGATAACAAAGATAAATACGGCTATCAGGCGGGGTTGAAATATTTTGATATCCTAAGCATTAAAAATTTAAATTGCACCATTGAATATAACCGCGTTACCCCGTACAGTTATTCCCATAAAAATCCATTGCAAAATTACTCCCATTATAACCAACCCCTGGCTCATCCTGCAGGAGCTTATTTCAACGAAATTTTTTGCTTTGCGAATTACCTATGGAAAGATTTTTTTGTTCAGATCAAAACAAATTTCATCCTTTTTTCTAAAGATTCGGGAAACCTTAATTTAGGTCATGATATATTTATTTCCAATGAATACCCAAGTACACAGCCGGTGTCGGCTTCCTCAAATAAGGAACCCTATCCCAATCAGACTGAAATACAATTTCTGGATTTTAAAATCGGCTACTTATTTAACCGAAATACCAATTTGAATTTTTTTGTTGGCTTAACCAACCGGATCGAAAATAATTCCCCCGGAGTTTTTCCCGCTCAATTTAAAACCCAACTCTTTTATTTTGGAATACGTACCTCAATAAGTAACCGGTATTTTGATTTCTGAAAGGCATTGGAAATGGCAGATTTGATGCTTTATTCAGGTAATTTTATATATTTTTGTGCCGTTTCCGTTTTTAAAAATCTTTCTAAATGATTTCAGGTAAAGGGATAGAAGTAATTGTTCTTGGATTTCTGACTTCCTTCATCGTGGTTTTGCTTTCTACACCCGCACTTATCAAAGTGGCGCACCTTAAAAACCTGGTGGATGTTCCGGGCGATGCCCGTAAAATTCATACCCGAAATATTCCAACCATTGGTGGCATTATCATTTTTGCCGCTACCCTTTTCGCTTATTTCCTCTGGTATCCCTTTAACAACATTACCGAATACAGCCACCTTATTCACGCCATTAACGATTTTAAATATATCGGAGCATCCATGCTTATTTTATTTTTTGTGGGAATTAAAGATGATATCATTGGAACCTCCCCCATGAAAAAACTAGTGGGTCATATATTTGTGGCTTTCATTCTTGTTTTAATGGCCGACATCCGCATTACAAGCCTAAGGGGAATCTTCGGAATTGAAGAAATACCCTATTTTGCCAGTGTTTTTCTTTCGGTTCTCACTTATACTGCGGTTGTAAATGCCTTTAATTTAATTGATGGGGTAGACGGGCTTGCCGCTGGTGTAGGAGCCATTTCATCCATGGCCTTCGGATGGTGGTTTTACCAGGCAGGTGGAATAGAAATGTCCATTCTCGCATTTTCTCTTTCGGGTGCTCTTATAGGCTTTTTATTTTTCAATTTTTCTCCTGCCCGCATTTTTATGGGCGATTCAGGATCCCTTACCATTGGATTAATCATTTCGGTACTCTCCATTAAACTGGTTGAATTTGATAAAACTGACCTGCCTCCCTG
>JAHEZO010000303.1 GCA_023250995.1 Flavobacteriales bacterium
CCAAAATAAAAAATATCCCGGTTTGGTTAAAAAATACTATGCAGCCGGAGGCACACGGCACCCTTATCACCACAAAATCGAAAGGTGCAGCGATTAAAGCCGTTGCTGCAAAAGACGGAATAACTGCAATCAAAGTAAAATCAGGAAGGATGCTCCTTGCCTATGGTTTTCTTCGAAGTGTTTTTGAGGTTTTTGAACGATATCGCACTCCCATCGACATGATAACAACTTCGGAAGTGGCAGTTTCGGTAACAATAGATGATGATTCGCAGATAAAAAAAATTGTGGATGAACTTAAAAATTTCGGAAGCGTGGAAGTTGATTCCGGTTTGGCCATTATTTGCATAGTAGGAGATTTTCTTGCAGATAAACCGGGCTATGCCATTAAAATATTTTCGTCATTGAAAAAAATTCCCATCCGGATGATTTCCTACGGAGGAAGTGAAAACAACATTTCATTTCTTGTGGACACAAAACATAAAAAAGATACCTTAGTGGCTTTAAATGAAGGGCTTTTTAATTAGATTGTTGTTTGGGGAAGTTAGAGAATTGAGAGTTTAAAGTTTAAAGTGGAAAGTCATAAGTCCAAAGAAAATGGGAGATTAATTAATTTGATTTATATCTTAAGCTAATCTTTTAACAAAAACCAATTATGAAAAAAAATATTTTTCTCCCGGGCATTGTTTTGGTTATTTCATTTTCTGCAACCTCTCAGATTGACCTGAATAAGGCAACAAAAAACATAAAAAAAGATGCCACCAAAGTTGTGAAACAGGCGGAGGACACTTATAAAGAAGCCACAGGCCAAAAAAAACTTACCAATGCCGAAGTGGTTAAAGGTCTTAAGGAAGCACTTACCATCGGAACAAATAATTCTTCTTCCCTTGCGTCAAAGGTGGATGGCTTTTATGGAAATTCAAAAATAAAAATTCCATTTCCGGAGGAGGCAATCAAAGTAAAAAATACGCTCAATGATTTGGGAATGTCGGCCCAGGTAGAGAAATTTGAAGAGACCATAAACAGAGCCGCTGAGGAAGCAGCCAAAGATGCAGCTCCGATTTTTATTGATGCAATTAAAGGAATGAGCATTGGCGATGGATTTAAAATTCTGAAGGGTGCCGATAACAGTGCAACTCAATATTTGCAGGATAAAACTTCATCTCCATTAAAAGACAAATTTAAGCCGGTGGTAAAAAATGCTATCAGCAAAGTTGAAGTTACAAAATACTGGAACCCGATAATTAGCACTTACAATAAAATTCCTGCAGTTCAGAAAATGAACCCGGATCTGGATGAATATATTACCTTAAAGGCGATGCAGGGTTTGTTTACTCTTATTGCGGATGAAGAATTAAAAATCAGGAAAGACCCAATGGCAAGAGTTACCGATTTGCTAAAAAAAGTATTTGGAAATAAAAAATAGAAATTCCAAAAGGAAATTATTTTTCGTTTTTATATTTTTCCAAAATTCCATTGATGTCGGGCCTGAAATATTTGTTGCTTTTCATTACCTTTCCGTCTTCTCTGTAAATTGGCTTTCCGTTTTCATCAAGTTTACTCATGTTACTGTTTTGAATTTCGCAAAAAACATCTTCGATAACATTTTGAAGGCCGTGACGCAAAATAGTTCCGCATAAAATATAAAGCTGGTCCCCAAGAGCATCTGCAATTTCAATAATATCCTTTCTCTTTGCCGCATCCAGATATTCTTCATTTTCCTCTTTCATCAGATTGTAGCGGAGAAAAAATTCTCTTTCATCCAAATTGGCTGTTGGGAATTCTTCGTTATTAATTTTAAACGCGACATGGAATTCCTTCACTTTGTCAATGGTTTCCTTCAGTGTGAGGTTTTTATTTGAAATCATTTTAATCAAGATAAGCAACGGCAAAGGTATCATTTGCGTCTAAAGATATGTTGTTAAATTATTACTTTTGGCAGGAATGAAAAAACACAAGTATTTATTCATATTTTTTTTTCTTTTTAAAATTTCAATTTCTTCCTATTCTCAATGCGGCCCCGGGGGGGTTGATTTAAATGTTCAGAATCCTTCTTTTGAAGGACCCTCCCAGGCCCATGTGGTACCGGGTCCCTGGCAGGCCTGTTATGGATCCCCGGATACCCAACCCGGACAATGGGGGTTCACCCAGCCACCTTCCAACGGAACCAGTTATATCAGTGCCTTACAAGGTGGAAACTGCGATTACCCCTGCGGCTATTCCGAAGGGGCAAGCCAGGCCCTGAGCAGCTGCATGATTGCGGGCACCACTTATTCCTTTTCACTCGATCTGGCTTTTAGCTCTGTTTACAATACAGCAGATCCTGTTGACTGCTATGGATCTCTTCAAATTATGGGCGGAAGTTCCATTTGCGGCCAGGATGAGTTGTTATGGCAATCGGGAAAAATCACAAACACAAACTGGCAAACTTTTACCATTTCACTTACCCCAACCCAAAACTGGTGCTTTATTTCAATGAGGCCTTATTTTATTACACCTTGCGGCGGATATATTAACATTATGATTGATAATCTCGGGCCCATAATTGCTCCCAGCCCGGGGCTTCAGGCCACTGTTAACTCCGATATTTCCTGCAGTCAAACCATCACCGGAAAAATTTCCTGCCCGGCTGATTCCATTATTCTTGCCGGTTTATTTAATGGCTCCCCTGTTTTGGCAAATATCCTTACCGATTCAACCTGGTCGAAAAATGTTGTTTACCCTGTGGGGGCATCCGGAAACCAATCCATTGAAATTACCGCTTATACTCAAAATGGGGATACTCTGGTTGACACCCTCGATTTTAATCTTGTGGATCTCACTCCCGGATTTTCACCATTAACAGGTTGTTTCGGGACACCTTTTAGTTTTTCAAATACTTCAGCAATAACTTCAGGCACAATAATAAACTATCAATGGAAATTCGGAGATGGGTCTCCCCTATCTTCCCTTCAAAACCCAATTCATAATTATGCATCCCCGGGCAGTTATAACGTTCAATTAATAATTACTTCCGACCTGGGCTGCACCGATTCCATCACCCAAACCATTCAAGTTTTTGACAAGCCCAACGCTGCCTTTACCGTTCCCAACGTTTGCCTCAATGTGCAATCGCCTTTTACCAATCAATCTACCATTGGCAGCG
>JAHEZO010000158.1 GCA_023250995.1 Flavobacteriales bacterium
ATTTGGACGGGTTACCCTCCTCAACCATTATGAAAATAACAGGCCATAGAACGGAAAAGGCATTTATGAGGTACATTAAAATAACACCCAACGAAAACGCCAAAATAGTACAGTTGCATTGGCAGAATAAAAACAAACTAAAGGCAGTATAAATTCAATACCTATGTTTCTAACCAAAATAAATTTTCAGTTTATTTCCACGCAAATAAAACTTTTTGAAATTTCAATTATAGAAGATTCAACTGAAAAAGAAAAAAAAGAAATTGCATTGAAAATTAATGATTTGAAAGAAAAAGATATAGTTGGAAAAAAAATACTTGCTGAAAAAAGAAACTTTGATAAACTCTCTTATCCTGAAAAAATATCGTTTTGGGACAATTTAGGGTTAGATTTTGGTTGCGGCAAATACGAGATATTTAAAACCCGTGAAGATGAAAAAAAAGAAAAAAGTATTTCAATATGTAATTTGCCTCAATTAAATGAAGAGCGAAAAATTTACTTTGATTGGTTTAAGAAAAATTTAGAAATAACGCAACCCCTTGTTTACGATTTAGAAAAAATAAAGGAAAATTATTTTAAAAAAATAAAAGGAAACCCACAGGCAGTTAATTTTACAAAAACTCAACTTGCAATATACAATACTCAAAAGGAAGACGAATTTAATATTTCGGAACGCTCTACATTTATGAAAAGGCATAACGGATATAAATTAGGATTTAAGAGCATTTTATATAATGAGGAAGTTGATATTGAAGAACACCCCTTTGCAATTGGGGATATATGGCGAATATTAAGGGGCACAATTAACGCTCAAATTACTCCATTTTTAGAGGAACAATTAATTATACTGGAGGAGGAGAAAAAGAAACCAAAAAAAGAAATTGAGGAAATTGAGGAGGTAACGGGTATTATTCAACAGCGGGTTGCATGGTTGAATGCAATAGGAGTAATTGATTTTTTAAAAGAGAAAAATAAAATTCAAAGTTCTACTACCATTGCCAAAATATTGAGTAAGGGAATTGGCAAACCGGAAAATATGAAAGGCGAATTGTGGGATGCAATAAGAAAGGCCATTGATAGGATTGAAAAAGAAAATTTACTGGCAAAATATAACAACTACATAGATAATACCTGCCAACAGCTAAAAATAGATAGGATTAAGTAGGGGAAATAAATTTATGGACTTAGTCCAAAGTTAGTCCAAAGTATTGTTGCGGAATAAATTAAAAACCGCAAACAATATGGAAACCCAAAACTTAATTCTTACTCAAATTCCATTACAGAATTTGATAACTGCAATTTCGGACGCTGTAAAAACAGAGTTTGAGAAACTCAACCACAAACAACCGGAACCAGTAACGGAGTACATTACACGCAAGGCCACAGCCGAAATTTTAGGCATTTCCTTACCTACATTGAACGATTGGAGCAAAAGGGGAGTACTCCCCTCGTATCGCATTGCCTCCCGTGTACGCTACAAAAAAGGCGAAGTATTAAATTCTCTTTCTCTTGTACAAACCATTAAATACAGGAGGAACTAACAATGGAAACTACGTTCAATTTTCCCGAATTTAAAGAGGTAAGATACGCAATGAACCCGGCAACGGGGTATTATGAGAAACCACCTCAAAAAATTACATTTAATAAACTCCCCTTTGAACTAAAGGTTGAGGAAACCCATGAGGAGAAAATACGCTCACAGGGAGCGGGAGAGATTATACACGGACGAATAAAAAACGGAAAATATCAATTTTTTACCGGACTAATTCCCGCCACCGTTCCGGATTGGTATTTCGGAAATGATTACGAATTTATTAAGGGAGAAAAAAAACTTTCGTTACTGATATTCCATTTTGCGGAGGAGGGGGCACTCTTAACCGTGTATTATTTTAATTGGTTTTATAAATATTCACGGGACGAAAGAAACAAATTTGTTTCTCATTTCATTTATCAAACCCAATCACAGGAACCAGTAAAAACAAAAGAGGCCTATCGGCCCCCTTTGTCGTTCAATTTTCCTTTACAAGGGCAAAACCCATAATAGAGGAGGACAAAGGTAATGTTTGATTTCAATAAAAGTTCAATAAACGGAATAGAAATTTCAGAGCTCCATAATAACTCACTACTCAACTTTTTAACTCAGGTTAATCAAAAGACCGGAGAATTAAAAGAAAACGTACAGGAGGCCAGTTATTCCGATTTTGATTTCTCCATTGAAAAGGGCATTTTTATAAATATTCAGGGGAGTTTTCATAAATACCATAACAAGGGCCTCCACAATTACAATGACTTTTCAATACTGGATTTTTGCCGGGTATTATGCGACCTCCACAATAAATTTAATTTAAACCCCTTTTTATGCAATTTGCACAATATTGAGTTTGGAGTTAATGTAGAACTGCCATTTGATACAAACGACCTCTTAAACGCAATTATTTCATATAAGGGTAAGGAATACGAAAAGAGAATGTACAATGGTAAAGGTTTGTTATTACGATTTTCTTTTCAAAACTATGAGTTGAAAATTTACAATAAAGGCCTCCAATATGGAGAGCATACAAAAAACAAAAATATTTTGCGAGTAGAAATAAAGGTTAAGAAAATGGAGTATTTACATTCCCGCAATATCAATATTCATTCTTTTGCCGACCTCCTCAACTTTACAGAAATAAACAAACTCCCGACCTTACTATTAACCTCCTTTAACGAACTATTGATTTACGATAAAACCATAAACACAAAGGAATTGAATAAACCAAACCGGGAAATATTGTTGAATGGGAGGAACCCTAAATACTGGACTGAAATAAAAAAAGTGAGTAAGGAAAAGTTTAAACACAAACGGCAGCGATTTAGAAAATTAGTATTTAAATACGGAAAAAATAATTTACAAACGTCCGTTTATGAATTGATAAAAAATAAATTATACAAAATGTTAAATATTGAACCTGAAAACGAGCAAATTATTCATTCCTTTCTCAAACAGTTTTCCGGTAAAACTTACCCCGAAATAACAGCCTTTCCTTCTGAACCACAAAACACGAACTTACCCCAATCTACTACTCAATGTAGTAAGATAGAACGGGGTATATTGATAACGGAGATTAAGAGGTTTTGTAAAACCTGCGGTAGGGATATTACCCATCAAAAGAAAGGGAGTAAATTTTGTAGTGAAAAGTTATACGGGCCAGAGGTTAAAAAATGTAGGAATATTGTCAGCAACCCCTGGAACAATTACCGGAGAAAGGAAATGAAACTTTACTCCGGAGGAGGTTTATTGTTTGATATTAGCACAATGAAAATACCAATGTATGCAAATAAGAAACAAACTATAATAGTTTAAAATAGTATGGCAGCAAAGAAAGGACATAAAAAAACGGGGGGCCGGGTTAAGGGAACCCCGAACCAATTTACAAAAACAGTAAAAGAAGTTTTCACTACTGTTTTTAATGAATTGCAAGTAAATAAAACCGCCAATCTGAAGGAGTGGGCAAAGAAAAATACTACTGACTTTTACAAACTATCCGCAAAACTTATTCCTACTGACCTCACAGCTGACCTTCATTTACAGGAAAAGAAGTTTCCCGAATGGCTAACAAGAGAAATAGGGGGAAATTAAGAATTAAGTTTTTAATCAAACCGGAGAGTTTGTATTTATTGATAAAAACAACAAAAAACAATGTTTAAAAAAGGGATTTCAGGCAACCCGACCGGACGGCCACAGGGAGCACAAAACAAATTAACTCAACAACTCCGGGAAACAATTTCTGATTTCCTGTTTGAGAATTTTAAAAAGATTAAGGACGATTTTAAAAAACTCGAACCGAAAGAAAGGGCTAAACTTTACTGCGACCTCCTCCAGTATGCGTTACCTAAATTACAGGCGACTTCCATAGATTTCAATAATGAATCCGAAACCCAAATTAAAATTACTCGGAAAGTAATCATGGGGCTGAATGACCGGGATAAAAAATGAGGGGGAGGAGTTATTAATTTCAACTATTATTTTTTAACGTATTTTTTATTTCCTCCTCCATTTCTGGACTAATTACACCACCTTTTTGTTCAAACATTTTCCATAATAAAAAAAGTTGAAATTGCTGGATTTTTGTAATTTTCAAAATATTAAAATACCACAAAACAATGTACCTACCTACAAAGAACGCTACTATTATTATTATTATGGTTACAACCAAAAAGGAGTTATTGCCAAAAGTTTCATTCATAGAAATTGAGTTTTGAGTTTAAATTAAAATGCCTATACATTATTTTACTACATATTGCAAAATTAACTAAAGGTATTCATTCAAAACAATTTGAACCGACAACGAAACCGACAACACCAAACAAAAAATCCCCGTAAATGTTTAATTTACAGGGACTGTTTGCGGTCCGGACGGGACTCGAACCCGCGACCCCGTGCGTGACAGGCACGTATTCTAACCAGCTGAACTACCGAACCAATTTTTAGTGCGGGGCGAAATTAGCAAAATTATTTTTTTAAAAAAGAATATTATATCCATAATTCAAAAAAAAACACCCCGATAAAAGTACCGGGGTAAAAAAAATCAATTGAAATTAATTTAATAAGAAATTAAAGAAATGTTTTTTTTGTTGGATTTTATATTGAATAAATATAACTGATTGGGGTTCCGGTTAATCAATAACGGAATTGGAACCGAAGAAACATTTTTAAAAATGCCTGAATAAATTTTCTGTCCCAAAAAATTATACACCTGAACAATGAGGTTTTGTGGTGATGAATAATTGGGTTTTAAATAAAATTTTTCTCCAGAATAATAAACACTAATCTCCCCCGTTTCATTATTCAAATTATTAATTCCTACCTGGCTGTTTTCTACAACATTTATTAATTGATTGGAATTGTTGCTGCACAACCCATCAGATGCCGAAAGAGAAACAACGTACTCCCCAGGTTGAGTGTAGGTGTGATCATTTTGGAACCCGCTGAATTGAGAACCATCACCATAATCCCAAACATAAGAGGTAGCTCCCACCGAATTATTAATAAAACTTACATTTCCACCATCGCAGAGGCAAACATTATTTGTGCTGGCCTCAAAAATTGATAAAACCGGAAACGGCTGGCCAATAACTGCATTAACCGTTTGAGAACCACCAAAATCCTGAAGAGCAACAGAATAATTTCCTCCATGCAGGTTTGTAAAAGCATAAGTGCTTGAAAACCCTGAAACTGAAGCTTGATAAATATTATTTTCATCAGAAATATCTGCCAACCAACCCTGAGTCTCCAGATTTTCAATTAAAATCTGGCCGTCATTATCGGAAAAACAAGTCAAATCTTTGGTTGAAAAGTTTGCCGGGGTTGAAAAATACACTTGAAAACGAGCAACCATTCCGCTATCAGCATCGAGATTAAAAAACATAATTGAATCATTCCTAAGGTTAAATTTTGTACCGGTCAGGTTATCCAATAAAAATAATTTTACCGAACTGGAAAAAGGACCCATAATCTTGGTTTCAATGGAATAATTTCCGGGTACGCTTATTTTGGTGAATAAATCCATTTTTGTCTTTTTTCCCAAGGCAGGGAACGTGTTCACCATAACGGCATTCCCACCAACTTTGGTAAATATCATTGGTACATCCTGATTCATGCTGAGCATTTTCCAGGCGTCAAGATTTCCCTCAAACCCCTCGGTTGCCCCATCCAAAAACCTGATGTAGGTAAAATCGGAAAATCCGTTTCCGATAATTTTAACTTTAAGAAAATCATTCTGATTCTGCTGGGCCTCCAAATTGAAAAAGCTTCCAAACAGAAAAACTGCGATGATTGTTATCACCGTCAATTTTTGGCTTACTTTGCTTTTCGTTTTCATGGTTCATTTGTTTTTTAGAACGATTGGTTTTCATATTATTAAAAATAGTTGGGGATTTAATGTGATTTATGGTTTTTATTATTTTTTACGATATGGTTATTAATATTGTTTTGTTAATAAAATTTTCTGAATAATATAAAGTGGCCCAAAACACTGATTGTTTGCCCTTTATGCCAAAAAATGATTTGTCTACAAATTATTGCTTTTGGTCTTATTAAAAAAGATTCAATTCCACCCAATAATTCAGGGTTAAAGGGAGAAATTTTATTCAGGTATTTTTCCCCCCAGTTTGTTAACCCTGATGGTTTGTAAAAACGAGATTCTGAAATTTTAAGGGACTCATTATTATTAGCCATCCGGTTTGAAATAAAATTTAAGGTTGACCAGTATATTTTTGCCAGGAAAATAATCAGGATTATGTTTAACATCTTTTTCATGAATTATCAGTGTTTTCGGGGTTTTGATACACAATATTAATTCAAAATATACAAGTTTTTTCAAAAAAGGGATGAACGTAATGAAATCATACGCAAACACAAGAAACAGCTACCCAAAATGGAAACATAATTCGAAAATCCATCTTTCCACATTACAAAAACCCGCAAATGGATAAAATTTTATGAAATTGATTTATTTCAAGGTTTCGTCTATAATTCAGGGTGCCATCCGAAACAACAGAAAAAAATTTAAAATTTAATTAATTTCTACGTGCCACCCTTCTTAAAAAAAATTTTACCTTTGGCAATTCCACTTCAAAAATTCATTTTATGAAAAAAATTTACTTGCCTGTATTACTGACCATTATAATGGTTAATCAGTTCCTTTTTGCTCAAACCTATTGCGGAAGCGACAGGTATGATAAAGAAGTTTTCACCAACTATGGTTCTAGCATGGATGTTACCTATGGTCAGGCAAAAAACTTTTATGGCTCCAATCAGGTTCTCAAAATGGATATTTACCAGCCCTCAGGGGATACCATACCTATGAGGCCATTAATAATCTGGGTCCATGGAGGAAGCTTTATCGGAGGAGATAAGCTAAATGGGTCGGATGTAGTTGATTTGGCAAGAAAATTTTCAAAAAGGGGGTATGTAACTGCTTCGATCAATTATCGTTTGTACTATTTCCCCCTCAATGATGAGGTACAAGCCAAAAAAGCTGTAATGCGTGCAGTTCAGGATTTAAAAGCAGCAGTACGGTTTTTCAGGAAGGACGCTTATTCCACCAACACCTATAAAATTGACACTAACAATATCTTTGTGGGCGGAAGCTCTGCAGGTGCTTTTACTGCCATGCACATGGCTTATTTGGATACCGATTCTGAGTTTGCATCAGAAATTGATACCACCGGACTGGGCGGATTGGAAGGAAACAGCGGAAATCCGGGATATTTATCTACAGCCAAAGCGGTGATTAATTTGTGCGGTGCTCTTGGGGGTGCTAAGTATTTAACCTACGGAGATGAGCCACTGGTAAGTATGCATGGAACGGCAGATGGAACAGTTCCTTATGCCTCTGCTCCAATTCCACAAGTTCCTTCCCTTCTTGTGGATGGAAGTTATTCAATTAATAAGTACGCTGATTCAATTGGGGTAACAAATGCAATGTATACCTGGTTTGGGGCTGATCATACCCCTTATGTGGCAGGAGGGACCGCTGGTGAGCAAGCTGCTTATATGGATACAACTGTAAGGTTTATTTGTAACTTTTTATATACCGTTTTACAATGCACTCCAACCGACCCTAATCCTCTGCCCAATACTTTTACGGGAATTCCGGAGGCAATAACCACAGAAAGCCATATGAGGATTTTTCCAAATCCTACCACCGGAAAATTTCAGATTTCTTTCAATGGGGGAGAACAAATTCAAAAAATTGAAGTTTTCAATATTCTCGGGGAAGTGATTTCCAGAAAAGAAAACATTAAAAGCTCCAATACGGCCATGAATATTTCTGAAAATGAAAAGGGAATTTACTTTTTGAAAGTTTATTCCAATGGGAAAGAAGAGGTGAAAAAATTAATTCTGAATTAAAAGACCTTCCGATTTAAGGGAAAAGGATTCCCGTGCAATCAGGGCAGGTGACTGTTGGAATAACCGAATTGTACTTTAAATTGATGGCTGATACAAATTCATTTGCAAGCAACTCATATCCCTTTTGATTTGGATGATAACCATCTAAACTAAAAAACCCTCCACTTACAAAAGAGGAATTAAAATCAGCACCGTTCCATTTTATTCCTCCGTTTACTTTCAGGAAAAAAGATTTCATGTCGACAAAAGCAAAACCATATTTAATGGCTTTGGACTGAATAATGTTATTGTACGCTACAATAGCAAGGTCAACAGCATGCTTTTCTGCCTCATCCAGAACATATCTATCAGGAATAAAAGAAATTGCACCCATTTTATCACATTTCATTGAATCTAGCGGAACTGAAAGAAGAATTCTCTCCCATTCGTAGGCTTTTCGAAACCCAAGAGGATCTGTTTTGGTTTCAATTACGAATCCGTTTTTACCCACTTTAAAATTAAAAAAACCTGCAGTTAAAACATTCAGTGTGTCGGCTTTTATTTTATCCAAATCCAACCCGTTCCATGGTATAAGAGAATAAAATGGAAAACTCCTTAATTCGGGAATATTGGCAATTACACCTTTTGCTCCCCGGTTTGAAAGCGGCTTCAAAACAGAATCCAGATATAAAGAAAACTCCGCAGAGGGCATAATGGTTTTCCCAACTCCTCCAGCTTTGGCATATTCGTAAATTTCTTCCATCCCAACCCAAATAATTGCAAAACTAGGATCCAGATTAAGGGCATCTGACATAATAGTAGAAGACCCCCTTTTAGTGGCAAACCTCCTGTAATAAGGGTTTGGATTTCCCATTGAAGTGGAATTTCCAAGTGCTGGATTGAAATAATCTTTAATTGAGGCAAAGGGCACGGCCAGATTTCTCACAGTACCAGGCACCTGGTTAAAATATGCTGAGGCGGCATCCTCATTAAAAAATACCTTTAAGGGTGAAAGAGATTCTTTTCCCGTGCAATCCTTTTTATATCCCAAATGACTTTTTGTAACGAATTTGCCTTCCCATGGTTTGCTGTTTAAACCAAAACCTTTTTCATCGGGAATTATGGGAGGAAGGCATTCGGAACCCCTTACCAATTGAAAACGGGCAGATAGCAAAGATGGAATTGAATTCTTTTGCCCTTTATCATAAAGAGCAAAAGAATTCAATTCCAT
>JAHEZO010000159.1 GCA_023250995.1 Flavobacteriales bacterium
CAAATATAAACTGAATCCAAACCAGGCTGAATATTTCCGCAATATGAATACCCCCAACCCTATTTTCCTCAAAAGGCTTGATGAGGTAGTTGCCCAATTTATATGGGACTGGGATTCTTACACAAAAAAATACAAGATTGTAGAGTAGGTAAATTCCTGCGTCAGGTTTATTTCATTTTCTTCTAAACAAGAATTGAAAAAAAATTTCCTCTGCAAGGCATTCAACAATGACGCACCATGGATCCTGTGATTATCTGTGAAATCTTTGGTAAAAAAAAGAAAGAAAAATTAAATCTCAATTTCCCAAATTCCATTGTGACTTTGCCATTTCTGCAATCTGGCCTCCAATGGCCAGCGAGGCCGTTGCCGCAGGTGAAGGGGCATTGAGTACGTGAATGCTGTTATTGGTAAACTCAATTTTAAAATCATCTATCATAGTACCATCCGAACCAAGTGCCATGGCCCTGACACCTGCTCTACCCGGTTTAATATCTTCCATGGTAAGAGATGGGATTAATCGCTGAAGGGTTTCTAAAAATAATTTCTTGGAAAATGCCCTTCTGTATTCCCCCAGTCCGTACTTCCAGTGTTTTGAAAAAAGCTTTCTTGTTCCTTTGTAAAAAAGTGCATCCACTGTATCCTTGAAATTAAAATCTGTTTTTCCATACCCTTCTCTTTTAAAAGTAAAAACAGCATTGGGCCCGCACTCCACTCCGCCCAAAACCATTCTGGTAAAATGAACCCCCAGAAAAGGAAAAGCGGGATTGGGAACAGGATAAATCAGGTTTTTTATTTTGTGAACGGCCGAATCTTCAAGATCATAGTAATCACCTCTGAAACCCACAATTTCCAAATCTTTCAGTTCTACATTATCTTTTCTTGCAAGGCGGTCGGCTTGCAGGCCTCCGCAAAAAATCATTCTCCTTGCGGCATAAAAATTTTTGCTGGTTTTAATATTAATTCCTTCTCCATCCTTTGAATAATTTATTACCTCTTCTCCCAAAACTACCCTGCTCTTTTCATTTATTCTGACTGAAATCCCGGTCATTTTATTTGTTGCACCAACAAAGTCAATTATTCCGGTACAGGGAACCCAGAGGCCGGCAATGCCCGTTGTACAGAAAGGTTCAATTTCAATTATTTTTGAAGGCGAAATTTTTTCAAGTCCTTCGGTTTGGTTTTCAATTCCGTTATTGTATATTTTTTCTAAAAACGGCAGTTCCGAACTATCAGTTGCCACCACCACTTTTCCGCAAATGTCATAGGCAATTTTATTTTCTTTGGCAAATGCCACAAGTTCCTTCCTCCCCGAAACACAATTTTTTGCTTTCAGGGATCCGGGTTTGTAATAAAGTCCGGAATGAATAACACCTGAATTGTGCCCCGTTTGATGTGCCGCCAGATGATCTTCCTTTTCTATTAAAAGAATTTTAAGCAGAGGAAAACGAGTTTGAATTTTGAACATTGCTGCAGCCCCCACAATACCTCCACCCACAATGGCAATGTCGAAAGTGAATTCAGAATTCATAAAATGTTTTTAGTATAAAAAAACTGAAAATTAATTTTCTTTGATGGATTTTTCCGGCACATACATCAGCAAAACAAAACCGGTAATAAAAAATACAATTAGTGCAAGAATCGGATTCCGCATGTTCTGGCTTATCTGATGAATAAATGCAAACAAGCCCATTCCGCAAACAATGCATATTTTTTCGGTTACATCATAAAAAGAAAAATAAGATGCGTGATCTTGTGTTTGAGGAAGCATTTTTGAATAGGTGGAACGGGAAAGGGACTGAATTCCTCCCATCACCAGGCCAACAAGTCCGGCAAGACAATAAAAATTCATTGCTGAATAAACAAAATAATAACCTGAAAAGCAAATTACTATCCATATTATCACGGCTACTTTGAGTGTTAATATATTGCCGACTTTCCCTGAGAAAAAAGAAAAAAGATAGGCCCCGAGGATTGCCACAAACTGAATTACAAGAATTACAATAATTAGTTGAAAAGGCTGGAGTTTTAATTCTTCCGTTCCAAACAGTGTAGCTACAAGCATTACGGTTTGCACTCCCATATTATAAACAAAAAAAGCTGCCAGAAATTTTGCCAGCTGGGGGTGCTTTTTTAATTCCCGCCAAACAGAAATAAGTTCCCGGTAACCATTTAATAAATATTTCCCTTCCGGTTTTTTATGAAAAATATTAGTGGGCAGGTAATAAAATGGAATCTGCGCAAACAATATCCACCAAACCCCAACAGTAAGAAAAGAAAAACGTGTTGCAGTGCCGGTGTTTTCGAGGCCAAAAATTTCGGGCTTTAGAATCATAAGTAAATTAATGATTAGAAGGATGGCACTTCCAATATATCCAAGTGCAAATCCTTTAGCGCTTACCTTGTCATGTTCATTTGGCTCAGCAATTTCAGGGAGGTAGGCATTATAAAAAACCATGCTTCCCGAATAACCGATGCAGGCAAAAATTACCAATAATATTCCAAGCCAAAGGTTTTCAATCCCTGTAAAAAAATACATGCCTGAGCAGGAAATAGCACCCAGGTAACAAAAAAACTGGAGAAATCTTTTTTTGTTTCCGGTATAATCAGCAATTCCGGAAAGAATGGGAACCAGCAGGGCAATTAAAAAGTAGGCTAATGAAAGTGCCCCTTCATACAATGAATCATTAATAAAATCAAAACCAAGAAAATGAACATTGTTCGAAAATTCTGTTTTGGTTATTGAGTTGTAATAAATGGGAAAAATGGTGGAGGTAATTACAAGAGGATACACCGAATTAGCCCAGTCGTAAATGGCCCAGGCATTGATGATTTTTTTTTTATCCTTTGACAAAACTATTCGGTTATTTTAAACTCAACCCTGCGGTTTTGGGCCCTGCCAACCTGAGATTGGTCTTTTGACATGGGAGAACTGTTACCTATTCCCTTATATGTCATCCTTGCTTCGGGAACTCCTTTTCCATTAAGATAGAAAAAAACGCTTTTAGCTCTATCTTCAGAAAGGTTGGCTAACTGGGTGTTTGCCTGTTCCTGACTTTCGGTGTTTCCGATAATTTCAATTTTTACCTGCGGGTTTTCATCCATCAGCTTTGCTATTTCTCCAAGTGTTTTCCCGGCATCCAAAGAAATCCCTGTAGTTTTAAAATCAAAGAAAACTTTTTTGTGTTCAATTTCCTTAAAAGGAATTTTTTTGTCATTTTCTCCTGTGGTTACGCTTTTGGTATAAACAATATTCATTACTTCCTTTTTTTCAATTTTTTCACAATAACATTGTTCAACTTCATCCAGCGGAGTCACCGAAACATCTTCAATAAAATAATAGGCCATATTTACCTGGGGTTTGGTAAAACCTTTGGGCCGCTGCATTTTTTTTAGCTCGGCATCCGTTCCTTTTTCAAAATTTCCGAGTGTAATAAATTTTTCTCCACCCTTTGCCTGAAAGGTAGCACAAATGGGTTCGAACATGTACATACCATCAAAAATCCGGTTTTTTTGATTCAGAATCTGCGGTTTAATTTCAAATTTTAAAATTTCCACTGAGGTAATTGCTGAATTGGAAACAAAAACTCCCAGGTCGTTGCACGCAAATTTGGATAAATCGGAAAGGCATACAAAAAATTGAACGCAATACATTTTATCTGCTTCAAGGGCCTGGGCAAGCTCGGTTTGCAAATAGGTTCGGGGAATGGAATTTTTTACGCTTTGAGCAACAATGCCTGCATAATTTTCACCTCCGTTGGGTTCCTCTGTCCCAAACGAATTTTCAGGAACTAAATATTCGGGTATTTTACTTTTTCTTGAAAACAAATCTGCTTTGTCGTTGGTGGCGGAAATCCATCCGGTGGCAATTTCAATTTGCCCCTTTTCCTTAACTTTACCCTTTGTGACATCAAATCCGGGGTTGGAAACCAAATTACCTATCTGGCAAAAATTGCTTCCCGAAATCAACAGAAATATTATTACAAAAAAACTTTTCATTTTCGGAATTTTCAATTCATGGAAAAAATTATAGCCGTCAAAGTTAAAAATCTTCTCATTTCAAAAAATCAGAATGAAATAATTTATTAACTGATGTTACCCACATCTCTATTTCAAATTACAAATAACAACAATCAAATTGCAAATAAATTCCAATGATCAATAAAGAAAATTCTAAACCGCTAAAGAAAATTTTTTCGACAATAATCGAAAAATCAAGATTGCAGATGGTTTGAAAGTTGAAATTTTGATATTGGATATTATTTGTATTTTGAAATTTGTATTTTGGAAATTAATGTTTTTGCGTAACTTCAGTTATTAATTATAATTTTTAACGGTATCAATAAAGCACTTTACGTTGTCAACTTTTGTATCCGGGTAAACCCCATGGCCCAGATTGGCGATATACCGGTGTTTCCCGAAATTCTGAATCATTTTAAGCGATACTTTTTTTATGGTTGAAAAATCCGAATAAAGTACGCAGGGGTCAAGGTTTCCCTGGAGGGTTTTTCCCGGTCCTATTATTTTTCTGCTTTCAACAGGATCCATGGTCCAGTCGAGGCCAATCACATTACAGTTTAATTTAGATAATTTTTGAAGGGCAAAAAAAGCATCTTTTGCAAAAACAGTAATTGGAATGGAAGGAAAATTTTTTTTCACTTCATCGCAAATTTCCGAAATGTATTTTAACGAAAATTCAGCATACATTTCGGGAGATAGGATTCCCGCCCATGAATCGAAAATCTGAACCATATCCGCCCCGGAATTGATTTGACCGATAAGGTAATTGCTCGTGCTTTTGGAAATTTTAGTTAAAAGCTCATGGGAAATCAGAGGATTTGTGTATAATAATTTTTTGGCTTTAGAAAAAGTTTTCGACCCTTGCCCTTCCACCATATAAGCAAAAATCGTCCAGGGTGCGCCCGCAAAACCAATTAAAGGTATCGAACCGTTTAATTCCTTTTTAACAAGTTTAATGGCATCCATAACATATTTAAGATCCTCCCGGCCCGAAACAATATTCAATTTCTTAATATCTTTCACAGATTTAATTGTTTTTTCAAAATACGGTCCTTTGGATTCAATCATTAAATAAGGAAGGCCCATGGCTTCGGGAACCACCAGGATATCGGAAAAAATTATGGCCGCATCAACATTCAAAATATTAACCGGCTGAAGGGTAACTTCGCAGGCGAGTTCAGGATTTTTTACCAATTCCTTAAAGTCTTTTACTTTATTTCTTACCTTCCTGTACTGCGGTAAAATCCTGCCAGCCTGCCTCATGAGCCAAACAGGTATCCGTTCAACCTTTTCCCCTTTGGCAGCCCGAATAATTAAATCGTTCATTTGATTTTTTTAAATCCGGCCAAAGATAAAAATTCAGCCGTACACCTTTGAAAATAATTTACCTTTGCCCGATGAAAGTTTCTGCCTCCATTTATTCGAACAAAGGAAAAACTCTAGAAGACCTGGTGAAAGAACTCGACCGGTATAAAGTTGATTTTTTTCATATTGACTGCAATGATGATGAATCGGTTTTTGAGGATATTGTAAGAATAAGAAAAATAAGTAAAACACCGGTTGATCTGCATATTATTTCTTCTGCCCCGGAAAAATTTTTTAAAGGAATTTCTGATTGTAAAATTGAAATGGTTTCTTTTCAGTATGAAAATTTTCCTGTGGGTTATTCAGACCAAAATTCCTTTCTTGACATTTCCAAAGAATTAAATTCAAGGCTTGGCCTGGCCATTGTTTCAGAAACGGATGGCAGTGTTTTTAATAAATTTAAAAATGCCTTTGAATTTATCCTCCTTATGACCACCACTCCGGGAAAAAGCGGAGGAACATTCAATAAAGAAAATTTTAAAAAAATAAGACAGTTCAAATCATTATTTCCGGGAAAAAAAATTCATGTGGATGGTGGCGTAAATGATGAAATTTCATTTGTTCTCCGAAATATGGAAGTTTCTCTTGTAGTCTCCGGTTCATATCTGGTAAATTCAGATTATATAGGAGCGGCAATTCATAATCTCAGGAGCGACAATACCGAATCCCATATACTCATAAAGGATTTTATGATTGATAAAAATGAATCGCCATCCCTTAAACTTGGAAATTTTTCGTTCGGTGATGTGCTTCGTTCCATTGAGGCATATAACATGGGATTTACAATGGTAACTGATGAAAACAACAAACTGGCAGGAATAATTACCAATGCAGATGTGAGGAAGGGCCTATTGAAAAATATTTCAGATATGGCGGGCCTTAACCCTGAAACCCTCATTAACCGAAAACCAGCAACAATAAATATTAACTGCAGTGTGGCAGAAATGCTTCAAAAAATCAAATCCCTTTCATTTCCTGTTTTGTTTATGCCAGTGGTAGATGATGATAACCAGCTTGCCGGTACCATAACTTTTAATAATCTTATTAAAGGAGAATCTTAAAGAATTAACGATGATAATTGAACTAAAAAAAAATACAGATAAGAAATTTGCGGAAACTGCCTCAAAGGAACTTTCTGCCATAATGGTAGAAACTAAAACCTCCACCGTTCTTGTTACACCCTCAAAGCTTAAGAAGCTGGATGAAAAGTTTCAGGCCATTGCCGAAAAAGTGATTGTAACGGAGGACGATATTCAACTGGCAGGAAAAAAATATTTGTCTCAAACGAGACAAATAAAGCTGGCCGAGAATATTTGCATTGGAGGAAAAACAACCAATACAGTAGTTATCACCGGCCCTTGCTCGGTTGAATCAGAAGAACAGATAACAATGTCGGCAGAATTGTGTATTTCTTTAGGGGTAAAAATTCTGAGGGCAGGAGCTTTTAAGCCGAGAACCTCTCCCTATTCTTTTCAGGGAATGGGAATGGAAGGGTTGATTTTGCTTAAAAAAATTGGAAAAAAATTCGGCTTGAAAATTATTACCGAAGTAAGGGATTCAACCCATGTTAACGATATTATTGAATTTGCCGACATTATTCAGATTGGAGCAAAATCTATGTATGATCACGGAATTTTAAAAAGTTGTGCTAAGGCAAAAAAACCTGTATTGCTAAAACGTGGTTTTGGAACAACCCTTCAGGAATTTGTTCAGGCGGCAGAATTTATTCTCTCCGGTGGCAATGAAAATGTTATTTTATGCGAAAGGGGAATAAGGACTTTTGAGACCAAAACCCGCTTTACACTTGATTTATGCGGTGTTTCATACTTAAAAGAATTCACCAACCTGCCCGTTATTTTAGATCCCAGTCATGCCATTGGTTATGCTTATGGAGTACCTGATTTAGCCAGGGCATGCATGGCAATGGGGGTGGAAGGACTGCTCATTGAAACTCATCCCGACCCATCGGTAGCAAAATCAGATGCCTCCCAGCAGCTAAACCACCAACAGTTTTCGGAGTTATACCAAAGCCTTAAGCCAATTGCAGCAGCAGTTGGAAGAAATTTAATTTAATTTTTATGCCTGATAAAAAATTTCAAAATAAAATCAGTGAAATAAAACTTTTAGTTTTTGATATTGATGGTGTACTAACGGATGGGGGTGTTTATTTTTCTGAATCGGGGGATGAATTTAAAAAATTCAATGTGAAGGATGGAGTAGGAATCAGAATGGTAGTTAAACAGGGAATAAAAACGGGATTTTTAAGTGCCGGGAGAACAAAAAAATTAATCGGGAAAAGGGCTTTGCAGCTAAACGTTGAATTGGTTTACGTGGGAAATGAAGAAAAAATCATCATTCTTTCCCAATGGGCTAAAAAATTGAAACTGAAATTTACCGAAATTGCTTTTGTGGGTGATGACTTAAATGATTTGGAATGTTTGAATAAATGCGGATTTACTGCGTGCCCTTCCGATGCATCAGACCTTGTAAAAAAATCCGTTCATGTTGTTTTGGAAAAAAAGGGAGGTGAAGGGTGTGTGAGGGAGTTAATTGATAACTATTTTCTAAAATAAATTTTACTTTTCCATTTCCTCCATCAACCATTTTAATTTTAATAAATCAAAATAAACCAACCTCGGATTTTTGGATAAAAGATTTTTTTCAAATAACCTTCCGAAAGCATTCAAAAATGCCCTTAATGGTTTTTCTAAATAATATTTTTTTACCAGTTGATAATACCCGAAAACTTTTACTTCCCCGTCAATCAGGTTATTTTTTATCAATTTACTTAAATTGCTAATTCCCTGTTTGCTTTTTTTAAGGAATAATTCTGCATCTTCAAGGCCAATATGAAGCAATGGATTATCAATATGAATTATTTGAATTTTTCTTTTTTTCAGTTCTCGTGCAAAGGCTGTATCTTCATGTCCGTACCCAATAATTTCTTCATTCATTTTTATGGAAAGAAAAATATTTTGGGGAATAAGGAAATTATTTGTCATAAATAATTTATAGGGCTTTAATTTTCTGAAACGAGGAGGAATGCATTCCCGGCTGCTGCCGAATTTCCAATGCAATATTTTTTTTTCCTCTTCGGGAGGTAATTCAGAATAGGCCCTCCCGCCAAAAATAATTTTCCCCGGTTCTTTATGATGAAGGTAGTTAAGGATAAAATCGTTAGATATAATCTGAGAATCACAATCAAAAAACAAAAGGTATTCTCCTTTGGCTTTTTCAGCCAGGAGGTTCCTGATTTTTGACCTTCCCAGATTTTCAGGAAGCTCCATGTAAAAAACATTTTTTATTGCGACTACCTTTTTGTTTTCATTTTTAAATGTATCCTCGGAAAAATCATCAAAACATAAAATTTCAAAGGTGCAACCGCTTTCCCGGGCTTGGCTTTGCAGTTCAGTAACAAATTCCACAACAGTAAAGTTATACACCGGAACAAGAATTGATAAATCCATATATGCAAATGGTTGAAGAAAATGGAATTTTTACCCGGGGATTTTTAAACAATTTTTGCAGGGTCGCTTTCAACCACGGTTCCGTTTTCACATTTCAAAATCCGGGACGGAAATTTTTGAATAAGGGAAAAATTATGTGTGGCCATCAGAACTGCCCTTCCGCTGCTGCTTATCTCAAAAAGAAGCTTTATTATTTCTTCTGAAGTAGCAGGGTCCAGATTTCCGGTAGGCTCATCGGCAATTATTACTTC
>JAHEZO010000160.1:0-3522 GCA_023250995.1 Flavobacteriales bacterium
GCTTTGCGAAAAGTTGTTGCTGCAAAATCCCAAAGGTAACAGCACAAGCAGAATTCTTTTTAAGATTGATTTCATATTTTTTTTTTTTTGCTACAAAGAAACAAGAACACAAAATCCAAAAAGAATTTTCTTTGTGTTATCTTGGTGCCTTAGTGTCTTAGTGGCTATTTTTATTGTTTTTATTTTTCCCTGATTATTTTTTTTGATTTCGTTTGTATCCCGTCAGAAATTGAAACATTATAAATCCCGTCAGGAAATTCCTTAGAATTAATTATGCAGATGTTTTTTCCCATAAAAGCGTTAAATTCCTGAAAAGAAACTTTTCTTCCCAATATATCCGTTATTTCAACAGCAATTATATTATCGGAGGGCATGTAAAAAAGTATTGAAAAATATTCATTTGCCGGAACCGGGTAAATTTCCATCAACTCAAACTTTTCATTTGAATTAAAATCACAATCAACTTTTAATGGACCAAAAATTTTTGAGTTGCCATCAAAATCGGTTTGGATAATCCTATAATAGAATGAATTTCCTTTTGCATTTTCTGAATCATCCATAAATTCATCCACAAATTCGTAGTTTGATACAGAACTGGTGTTACCCGCTCCTTTTAATTTTCCTATTGTTTTCCACAAAAAATTTTCTCCGGAAAATGAAATTATATTTTCTGCCCGCTCTATAACAAAATAATCATTTTGAATTTCTGATGCAGTTTGCCAGGTTAATTCTCTATTTCCTCCATTGCATTTTGCCCCAAATGAAACAAGTTGAATGGGAAGCACTGAAGACCCTCGGCCAATGCCGTGTTTGGAAAAAGAGGTGTATCCAAGCCGCTGGGCATAACCATTTCCTGAGTTGTAAATCCGTCCTGTTCCACCTGCCGCAGGGATTGTTGTTGTACCCGAATTGGTGCTCCAGCCTGAATAATTAGAGGATCCGGTTGCCCGTTTCACAGGACAAAACATATTATCATCTGAGGAAGAAAGACCGGTATTTGCCACATATAAATTTACTCCGTAGCTTCCTCCCGTTGGGGCTGCATCGGGTTCAATGCTCCATTCAGCCGATTCCATAAAATTAGTGATGCTTGTTCCATTTTGGGTTGTAGATAAATTTCCATCTACATTATTCCCTGATTCTGTAATGGAGGAAACCGAAACATCCAGAAAAGAAACTCCTGTAAGCAAATTATTTATTACTTCAGCTTGTTTAAAATTAGTGGTCCCAGTTCCGTCTCCAACCGGAAAAGAATAAGTTCCGGTGTTAGAAGCAATGTATCTTCTCATGTTTCCGTTCACGAAACTGGTGGAGCTCCCCCCGGTAATATTATTTGCAGTGGTATTTTCAAGAATAATTTTGTTCGACCCCGTTGAAATTACCCCATCTGTTAAGGAGAGAGAACCCTTTATGGTGCAATTCCGGTTAAGAGAAACCGAGCTTCCGGAGGAAGAATTATTTATTTCCAGGTTTTCAAAATATGTGTCGGCAGTTCCATCAATGGTTTGAGTTGTAGATCCTATAAATTTTAAAGAGCCATCAGGTGTTCCCTCTACATTCACAAAAACATTTCCCGATTGGGCATCGTTTCTCCAATTTCCTTTAATTGCCATGGTGCCATCAATATCAATGGTTCCGTGAGTTGAAGAATTAAAAGAGCTGTTGGTAAAATTTCCGGTCCCGTCACCATCAATATAAATTGAAGCTCCGCTTTGAACTACAATATAAGCTCCTGAATTTGAAATTCCGGCTATAAATAATGTAACCACGGTTTGTGTTCCCGAACTAGCGGAAGTTCCGCATGAATTTCCTGCTCTTATCCGGTAATAATAAGTGGTTCCGGGGGTTAAACCCGTAACGCTGTAGGTAGTAACATTTCCGGCATTCAAATTATTAAATCCTGAAACAAATGTGGTGAAACCAGCATCCGTGGCCACATCCAGATAATATGTTGTGGCTCCTCCTGAAGAATTCCAGTTTGCCGAAAAAGAATAATTCCCTATGCTGCTTCCGGCCACAGAAACAGGAGCAGATGGAATGGCCGTGATGGTAAGTGTTGCGCTGTTTGAATTAGAAGAGCAACCTGTAGAAGTAACAACGCAACGATAATAATAAGTACTTACTCCAGAACTTCCGTTTGCTGTTAAGGTGACCGTGGCATTGGTGTAAGTTACTCCGGCAGGGGTTCCGTTCGAAACGTTTCCCCAGGAAGAATTATCCGAACTCATTTGCCATTGATAGGTTGGGCTAACGGCTGAAGTGCTTACTGAAAAATTGGCATTTGCCGAGGTACATACTGATTGATTAGAAGGATTTGAGGTAATGGAAGGAAAAGGATTTACAGTTAATGCCACTGTCGGACCAGATGTTACGGAAGGGGAACAGGTCCCGCTCACCACCACATCAAAGAGGGAACCATTTTCGGAAACCGCAGGGTCGGTGATGGTAAGGGTTGAAGAGGTTACATTACTATAAGGTGAACTGTTAGAAAGATTATCTCCCCCTTTTCTCCATTGATAAGTCAGCCCCGCTCCGGATGCAGTTACTGATATGGTGCGGGTTCCGCTCTCTTCACAAACTGCCGATGGTGCCGATGGCTGAGTGGTAATAGCAGGTAGCCCGATAACCGTCCAGCTGTCGGTTACGGCTGAGGATGTGGTACACCCGCTTCCTGTTGCAGTTCGATAGGTTTGAATATCCACAGAAGTATGGCCAGTAGTGCTAATGTTGTTGCCAGAGGTGTAGGTAACCCAAGAACCACCATCAAACCGGTATTCCAAAACATCATTGATGGTCCCTGCTCCTCCTGCTCCTGCCGTTGCTGATGCCGAAACATTTATTCCTGAGCAAACCGCCCCTACACCCGGGGTAGGGGTAAGTGTTCCGGAAGAAGGAACTGCATTAATGGTCCAGCTGTTGGTTACTGTAGAGGAAGTAGTGCAACCGCTTCCGGTCGCTGTCCGGTAAGTTTGGATATCAACAGAACTGTGACCGGAAGTTGAAATATTATTCCCTGAAGTGTATGTAACCCATGACCCACCATCATAACGATATTGCAGCACATCATTGATGGTGCCGGCACCACCGGAACCCGCAGATAAGGTGGAGGAAACATTTGACCCTGCACAAACAGCGCCAGCGGATGGAGTTGGGGTTAAAGTTCCTGCCGAGGGAAGCGAATTGATTGTCCAGCTCGAAATATTTGGGGTGGATGTTGTACATCCTCCTCCAGTTGCAGTCCTGTAAGTTTGAATATCAACTGAAGAATGGCCTGAAGTATTTATATTATTTCCTGAGGTATAAGTATTCCAGGAACCTCCATCAAATCTGTATTGCAGAAAATCAGTTATTGAACCTGTCCCTCCTGACCCGGCCGTTGCTGTTGCCGAAACATTAATTCCGGTACATACTGCACCCGTGGAAGGACTGGGAGTTAATGAACCTGATGCCGGCAATGCTGTTGAAGTAAAAGAGGCCTGGGTTCCGTAGGTGGTACCTGATGAATTTATTGCATAAGCTCGG
>JAHEZO010000160.1:3532-9093 GCA_023250995.1 Flavobacteriales bacterium
AAATTCCTCTCTCAGTTATGGCACATCCGCCATCTGATGTAACATTTCCACCTGATGTGGCGGAAGTACAAACAACAGACGTAGCAGCATCCGTTGCATTTACAGAAGGAGTGGAACAAATTGGTGTGATGGTTACTTTCACTCCTTCGGGTAAATTATCAACAACTCCCGTTTCTGCCTGCAAAGCAGCCGAAGAAGTTGACCCCGCTGACCAATATTCATCATTGTTTCCTCCAGCGGTATAATAACCGAAAATAGGATTAGTTGAACAATTCGTTAACTGGTTCCAATCTGTTTCAACGAGAATTTCGAGATTATTAGCAGTATATGCAAAGGTGGGGCTAAGAGTAATTGATTTCCAACCAGTGGAATTAAAAGTTACGTTACCTGAATAAACCAATGTTGTTCCGGAAAGTGCGGTGCTCCAAGTAACTGCCGACAGAGTTGTAGAGGCAGTCATTTTCATATAAATTTTAATGGGGATGCTGCTGGAACTTGAATGAAGAACGTTGAATTGCACTACCGATACTGTTCCAAATGCAAGTGAGGAACTGGGATAAATGGTGGCACAGGCGGTAAACTTGGCACCGCAAATATCGGCCGGGGCATAAGTTCCATCCGTGGTCCCGTTAATGGTGTAAACGGTTTGGCTTTTTCCAAAATTCAGAATGAAAATAAACAAAAGGTTAAGAAAAAATATTTTGAATTGGAGGTTAAATGCAGGTGCAAAAATTCCTTTATGGCGAGAATAAAAAAATAATTTAATGTTACATGTATTCTGTGGGGGCATAAAAAAATACTATGTATTGTATACGGAATTTACCCTGTTGAAGTTGGTTTTTTTTTCATTAAGGAAAAATGTTTTGCAAAAAATTATATTTTAATTTTTTCAGGCTTTTAAAAAATACTCCCGCTGATTTCGCTGATATTCGCAGATATTATTTTTATTGAAGTCTGCGTAATCTGCGGGAAAAACAAAAGGTAATGGGGGCATCGGGTTGTTTCTTTGTTAAAAAAAATGGTTACCACCAGATAATTACCATACCTGCACCACCTGAGCCTCCCGCAAAATTTCCATTGCCCGGGTCAGCAGCACTTCCCCCCCCACCCGCACCCGGAAAAACTCCGCTTCCCCCGGGTTGAAGTGTTCCAGCCCCTCCACTTCCTCCATTGGGCGAATCACCCCCGTTTCCGCTTCCACCATAATCGGTGCTGTACGAGCCCTGCGAACCGGCAATTCCATAAACTGTCCCTGAGATGGTGGCTCCCGAACCTCCTGCCCCCAGGCCCGAGCCGGAATATTTTGTTCCTCCTGAACCTCCGTTAGAATTGATCAAAGTGGTTGGCCCAGGAGCAACTACAGAGGAAGATCCGCCAGAAGTTCCATTTCCATTTGCCGATGATGTTCCTCCCGAACCAATATTTATGGTGTAAGTATTTCCTGAAGAAACTGTAAACAATCCTTTACCATAACCCCCGGCTCCTCCGCCATGTCCGGCATAATAACCGCTGGTTCCACCCAACGGACTGCTTCCACCCCCACCGCCACCGGCACCCCAGACTTCAATCATCACCTTTGAAACCCCTGCCGGAGGTGACCATGTGGTACTTGAGGTAAATACCTGAAACCCCGCAAACATTATATTAGAACCACCAGATACAGGTCCCCAGGAAAGATTTCCTGACCCATCATTGGAAAGAATTGTTCCGGAAATTCCCTGTGAGGAGGGCCAAGAATATGAAATGTTATTTACCTTTTTTAAATCCCCCGTTGAATTTACCTGAAACTGGCTTGTGCCCCCTACCGAAAGAAGCTGGCTAGGATTGGTGGTGGAAATACCCACATTCCCATTTGCATTTACACGGATTCTTTCGGAGTTATTTGTTTTTACTGCAAAATCCTGCGAGTCCGAAGTTCCTAAAAAATCTGTTCCCACTGAGGTTCCTGAATTTCCGTTGAGTAACCAGGCATTTGTTGCAGACCCTGGAGGCCCTGTTGGGCCAGTAACTCCTGTTGCCCCATCGTTGCCTGTGGGTCCGGCAGATCCTGTGGCACCGTCATTTCCGTTGGAGCCGTTATTTCCTGTTGGTCCCGTAATACCAGTAGAGCCATCGTTTCCGGAGGGCCCGGTAATTCCCTGAATACCCTGGGCTCCGGTTGAACCATCATTGCCCGAAGGACCTGTGGCGCCCGTTGTTCCGGTATTACCCTGAACTCCAGATGCCCCATCATTTCCTGTGGGACCTGTTGCGCCTGTTAATCCATCTGCTCCGCTGGGCCCCGGAAGGCCTGCTGAACCGGTTCCTCCTGTGGCTCCTGTTGGTCCTGTATTTCCGTTGCTTCCCTGATTACCTGTTATTCCCACATCACCTGTTGGCCCTGTAATTCCCTGCAAACCCTGAGGGCCTTGCGGTCCGGTTGCTCCGGTGGATCCAGTACTGCCCATTGATCCGGAACCGGTGGCAAGGGCACGCCAATAGAACCCGTCAAAATAATAAAAAATATTAGCCGATGATTGGTATATTAAAAGTCCGGTGGCTGGAGTGCCAAGTGAATTAATAAGAGTTGTGTCCGTTCGCGGAATGAGCAAACCTTTGTCGGTTGATTTCAATTCAAGTATTGCCGATGCATCGGGGTTTAGGGTGCCAATGCCAACATTCTTGTTTTGTGAATTTATTTTTGAAATAATTAAAATTGAAAAAATAAAAAAGAAAAAGAAATTTTTGGGGGATTTCATAGGCGGATTTATTAGATACAAAAGTAACCAAATGTAATTATTGAATTTGGTGGGGGCAGCCCCTCAGTTTTTTTGAGTTTGTATATTTGCCTGAACTCAAAAATATTTTTAGTGAAATATTTATTATTTGTTTTTTTTTCATTGCTGTTTTTTTTCCCTTCCAAAGGAAATAACGAATCAGTAACCCTCGACTCCTTACTCAGAGAGGCAAGAAAGTTTTCATTCACTGATTCTGCTGCCCTTTTTTCTGCCGGAAGAAAAATTATTGAATATGCAAAAAAGGAAAAGCAACCAAATGCCGAGGCCGAGATTAATTTTGTTTACGGTAATTTTTTTTACCTGAAGGCGGATTACAAAAGGGCGGAAGAATACTATTCGGAAGCTTACAATCTTGCAAAAAAATACCGTGGAGATTCTCTCCTGGCTTTAATTGAAATCAGAAAAAGTTTTATTGAATTTGAGTCGGGAAACTGGAACAAATCGGAAGCCCTGTTTAGCTCGGTTCTTGAAAAGGCTGAAAAATCATCAGATACAATTTCAATGATTGAAGCTTTAAACGGACTGGCCCAGGTAAAAGAAAAAAAAAGTGAACGGGATGAAACCATGAAACATTACATCAGGGCACTTTCACTTGCAATGAAGTCGGGTAAAAAAAACGAAACCGCTTATATTTTTAATAATCTGGGATTGCTAAAATTTAATACCGGGCAATTAGATGAAGCAAAGAAAGACCTGAGAGAGGCCCTTAAAAACGCATTAGAGGCCGGGAATGACAGAATAATTGCCAACGCCAATTTAAATCTGGGGCTTATTTATGATGAATCGGGGATAAAGGACAGCGCACTTTATTTTTATATGAGTTTTTTTTATTTTTCAAAAAAAATTGATGAGCCAAGAAGTATTGCAACTGCCTATATCAACCTTACCTCCTTTTATTACGACAAAAAAAATTATTTAATTGCGGGGTCCTATGGTGATTCCGCAATCAACTTAATCAGGGAAAAAAACCTGGTTGAAATAAGCTCAAAGGGTTTTATAAACAAAGCCCAGGTGTTAAAAAAAATGGGGAAATCGGAATTGGCAATGAAATTTTTGGACTCCGCAGTTGTTGCCGCAAAGGCAATAGAATCATTTGAAGACCTTGCATTCTGCTATAATTATCAATCCGAAATTATGGCAGAGGAGAAAAAATTTTCGGAGGCCTTCCGGCTGTTTCAGCTTTATAAACTTTACAACGACAGTTCCAACAATCTTTCAGCAAAAAAAAAGATGGCGGAACTACAGGTGCAATATGATGTGGAACAAAAGGAAAATGAACTTCTGAAAGAACGCAATAAAGTGGAAATTCTTGAGAAAGAAAACGAAATTAAGAAGGTCCGCCAGAAACAAATTTTGTTTTTTGTTTTAGGATTTACTTTGGCGGTTTCTGCCTTTTTTTACATTCGGTATATTCGGCTTTCCAAAAAGCAACAAGAGGCTTTTTCGCGAAAATTAATTGAAGACATTGAAAAGGAAAGGAACCGGATTGCCAAAGATTTGCATGATGATATTGGTTCATCACTTTCAATGATAAAAAACAAAATTTATTCTTCAAAAGAAAAAACCGTTGATGTGCAGGAAATCAGTGCTGATGTTTCAACGGTAATTGAACATACGCGATTAATTTCTCACCAGTTGTACCCTTCCTACATCGAAAAAACAGGATTACAAAGCGTAATAAAAGAATTTACAATAAAGGCCGAAAAAGATTCCGGATTATTATTTTTGACCGAGATGGATGAAATAAACGGAATTTTTTTGCCTGAACAAAAAGCTCATATTTTTCGCATTGTCCAGGAATGTGTAAACAATACCCTTAAATATGCAGGTGCCACGGCAGTTAAACTTTCCCTGTTAAAGTTTAAAAACGGAATTAAAATGGTTTATCAGGATAATGGTGTTGGAATTAGCAAAAAAAATTCGCAGGGGGGAATTGGCCTTATGAGCATTCGCGAACGGACCAAAATACTTGGAGGGGATTTTTCACAAGGAGATAATGAGGGAAAGGGAGTTAAATTTACGTTTACTTTTTTTCCCGGGGGATGAGGTAAGGGGCAAATTCAAATTAACAATGATGCCCACTTTTTTTGAACCCATAGGGTTCAAATGTTATAGAAAAATTGGTAAATAGAAAATATTCGACCCCAGCGGGGTCGTATGTTGTTTTGTGTTTCTAATCTATAAATATTTGATGCCTCCGGCATCAGTTTAAAATTTTATATTTCGTTTGCCTTAAGTTTTGACAGAATAAATAAGTGATTAATTTTCGCAAAAAAAGTAATGAAAAAGTTGTGGTGAATATTTCGAATGATTTTATTTAAAGGCAATATTTTGCTTGTTATTTCCTTTATGACATTAGAAAAGATGAAAAACATGATTTTATTCCTTCAATTTGCAACAACAAAATATTGCTAACTGGATTAACCGAAAATCAGATTGCAATTTCAGCAATTTCAGAATATTATAGAGAAGTTAAGTTATTGAAAGACGAAAAATTTATTGAACGATTAGAAAAATTAAAAGCAATCACATCCAAGTCGAAATAAATGCAACCCTAAATGGAGGAAATTAATGGTACAGAATTTTAAAATTTTGGGGAATTGTTTTTTTTTGGTGGTTTTTGAAATACAATATTTTGCTATTAATTAATTATCTTAAGATTTCAGATTAAGATTACAGATTAAGATTAAGTTTTAGGATAGCGGTATTAAAAATGATTCAATTTTTTCAAAAAATATTTTTCCCTTTTCCATGAAAATACTTGTTGCCGATGATCATCCCATT
>JAHEZO010000161.1 GCA_023250995.1 Flavobacteriales bacterium
GTTGACCATATGTATTACTTCCGGTGGTGCAATATTTTGTTTTATCGGTTGATCTTACTCCGATGGCAAAACCACCATTTGCCTTAAACCCATACCCTCCGGAAATGCTGGCCCATTTGTCCGTTATCAAGCCTATCATTACAGGTGTGTTTCTATTTATGGTGGTTCCGTCTCCTAATTGTCCTTCCACATTAGAGCCCCATGCCCATAAGGTATTATCAGAACGAATTGCATAGCACGAATTATTTCCAATTTCAATTTGCAACCATAAGTTATTTGCGTTACCAATTTTTTGAGGAAAGCCGGTTCCGGTTCCATTGCCAATGCCCAGGCAGCCATTAAAATTACTATACCCCCAAGACCAAAGTGTGCCATCTTTTTTTATCCCTAAAGAAAAATCATTTCCAGCTGCAACTACAAGCCATTTGTCATTTCCGATTTTAATGGGGACTAAGCTACTTGGAGTGATTGGAAAAACATTTCCGGTCCCATACTGAAGATTATTATTACTTCCCCATGCGTAAAGTGATCCATCCTGTTTCAAAGCAAGGGTATGACCTCCTGAACTTGAGACCAAAAGCCAATCGGTATCACCTCCAATTTGTTTGGGGGAAGATCGGTTAATATTTGTACCATCACCTAAAATACCGTCCCCATTAAATCCCCATGCCCAAAGGGTACCATTTGTTTTAATCGCAAAAGAGCTGCTATAACCAGCAAATATTTTTGACCAATCAGTGGCCAGCGAATTTTCCTGAACAGGAATATTGGAATACATCGTGGTATTGTTCCCAAGCTCCCCATATGAATTTGAACCCCATGCCCAAAGGGAACCATTGGTTTTTAACGCCAAATTATGTTCACCCCTTCGGGTTGAAACGCTTGAACAAGCATTACCCAGAGCTGAAATTTGAACAGGAAAATTTTTATTTACATTATTACCAATTCCCAAACTTCCTGAATTATTATCGCCCCAAGCCCAAGCTTTATTATCAGAACCCAGCCCAACCACATGGCCAAATCCTGCACATAATTTTAACCATTGGCCAGGACCTATGGGAGGACTGATTGTACCTTGCAGTTGGAAATTATCTATTTTGAAAGTTCCTGAATTGCTGCCCGCCTTTCCGGGTGTTATTCTAATATAAATGCTGGTTGGATAATTTACTACAAGGGGTAAACTAAACTTATGTACCACCCAATTTCCTGTATTTATTGCACTGGCAGTATAGCCAGTTGTCCACATTCCTCCATTATTTATACTATATTCAACTTTAAAGTCAGGTGGGCCGGTTTGGGTTGACCTCGATTGAAAATAGACATTAAAATTAATATACTGGTTTAAAGAAGCACCTCCTATTTGGAACTGGTAATATTTCCCAAAATTGGTTCCGGCATTCCCAAGGGAAGTAACATTTAATGCATTGCCAGCAGTTACATTTTGGGTAAAGGCAGTGGCTGTGGTAGCAATACCGGATGATGTACCGAAGGAAAGAGTAGACGAAGTCATCGAACTGGTAATGCCTGCAGCCGGTGCATAAGTAAGCACTCCGTAAGAGGCCCCAGAGTTATAATTATAATTTAAGAGCGTTGTTTGGGCAAATGTCCCAATAAAAAAAGTACCCATAAATGCAGGAAGCAAAAGGAATAAATTTAATATTCCGGTTGATTTGCGTTGGGGGTTTTCATTGTTTTTTTTCATGGTTTTTAAAGGATTAAATTAATAATTAGAAAATTAATGGTTAATAAAAACTTTGCTAATAAAATTATTTTCGGGAGATGAAAACGTGAAAAGGTACATTCCATCAGGTAAGTTTTCAGGTGAAATTTGGAGCGAATTATTTCCTTCCGAAATTTCAATTTCTGAAGTAAAAACGGTTTCTCCTAAAAGGTTTGTCAGTTGAACTTTGGCATGTGAATTATTGCTTGATTCGACCTGAACGGTAAAGTTTCCGGAGGTTGGGTTAGGGAAAATGGTGAATGAATATTTTTTATCCGAAATATTTGAATCAACAATGGTAAATTCTTCATCCTCCGTTTTCATTCCTGCGGGAAAACTAATGCCACAGTTATACGTGCTGCTGTTGGTAGTATTTCCAATTCCCAATTGGCCAAAACTGTTTAATCCCATGCTGCAAACACCCCAGTTGGCCTTTCCAGCTAACGAATGATCGGTAACCGAAATAGATTTCACTTCGTTTATGCCAAGGTCGGTTTTAGCAATAATACCACTTTGCTGGGTTGCTGTCCCTAATATTCCTTCACTGATGTTGGCCCCCCAATAGGAAATTTTTCCTTTTGCCGTTAATGCATAGCATGGAGGATTATCATAGCCACCGGCATAAATTGCCTTTACATTGGTAAGC
The DNA here is from genome assembly GCA_023250995.1 of Flavobacteriales bacterium. GTDB lineage: Bacteria > Bacteroidota > Bacteroidia > Flavobacteriales_H > JAHEZO01 > JAHEZO01. Next base: position 2,367 of record JAHEZO010000161.1, read on the forward strand.
GGAGCAGGTACATTTCCAACTCCAATGAAATATCCTACAATTACCTGAACCGGTGAAGTACTCACTACTGCTGCAGAAGCATATGTCCCATTCCCTAATTGACCCACTTCATTTGAACCCCATGTCCATACCGTTCCATCTGCTTTTAATGCCATGCTGTTTCCGCCTCCAATCTGGAGTATTTCAATTGGATCTTCGTCCTTGTTGCCAACCACCCTGGTTCCTCCGGCAGCAATGGCCACCACATTGGTTAAACCGGCTACCTGAACCGGGGTTGATTTATTATTTCCATACCCGCTCATTCCGTTTCCAAGCTGCCCTCTGAAATTATTCCCCCATGCCCATACCGTTCCATCTGATTTCAGAGCTAAACTGTGGTCGGGGCCGCAAGCCACTGCAATAATATTTGTCAGCCCCACTACTTGTTTGATTACGTTTTGATAACCCCCGATGGAACCCGTACCGCACTGCCCTTTATCATTTGCTCCCCATGCCCAAACTGTTCCGTTATCGGCCAGAGCAAGGTTATGCTGCCCATAATTAAAACTTCCTCCATTGGTAGAGATGGCAATCATGGTTGTAATAGAAAACAAGCTGCCACCATAGCTCAGTTTAACAAAGCCTGGGAAAACAGAAGAATTGAAATTCCCATTCCCTAATTCCCCGTGCAAATTATTTCCCCAAGCTAAAATTTTTCCATCGCTGGTTAGCGCTATGGAGTGATTCAATCCGCCCGAAACGGCAATGATGTTTTCGAGATTTCCTGATCCACCCACTCCTTTAACGCTTACCGGAGATTTTTTGAATGCATTGGCCCCACTTCCTCCATTTCCCAATTGGCCGTAGGAGTTACTTCCCCAGGAAAAAACTTTTCCGCTGGTTCTTAAATCAAGGGAATGGCTGCTCCCGGCTGCAACAGCCAAAGTCCCTGCAGAAATCTGACTAAGCTGAACAGGGAAATTACCTGGATATTGCCACCCCGAAATGGTACCGTTTGCCTGTAAAAGAATTGTATTGTTTTCGGAGGTAAAAATACTTACAACATTGTTTATAACGCCACTACCATTAATTCCCAAAACCTGCAACGGGGTGCATTTATCACCGGCAATATTTCCGGACCCCATTTCAGAATTGCTTCCCCAATTCCAAACCGTTCCATCAGATTTTAATGCGGCACTAAAATAGGTACCAGCCACAACGTCAACAACATTGGTAAGAAATCCGTTTCCATTCAAGCCTGTTACTTGAACCGGGGTGGCTTTATAATAAGGCCCCACATATCCGTTGTTATTGTATCCAACCACGTTATCTCCCAATTCACCCTCCAACGTGCTTCCCCATGACCAAACGGTTCCATCAGATTTTACAGCCAAACAATGGTGCAGACCCATGTCCATGCCAACAATATTATTCAGGAATCCAATTCCACCGGGGCCTTTTACCTGAACCGGGGTGTTCTTGCTTGTATTAGTTCCGTCTCCTAAAATTCCATAATCATTAAAACCCCAGGTCCAAATTGTGCCGTCAGATTTTAATGCCATACTTGAAAAATCTTTTTTTACTATTGCAATAATATCTGATAAAACTCCCACTCCACCGGGGCCTTTTACCTGAACAGGGGTTGTCCGATTAATATTTGTACCATCCCCAACCTGTCCAATATAATTACCGCCCCATGCAAAAACAGTCCCATTGGCACTTAAAGCCATTTCTTCTGAAATTGCAATAATGTTCTGAAGAAAACCACTTCCACCAACCCCTTTAACCTGAACCGGAGTTTTGCTTGATACGTTATTTCCGATTCCAAGCTGACCATTGTCATTCCCGCCCCAGGACCAAACGGTGCCATCCGATTTCAGGGCAAAACTTGCCTGCCCTACATAACCCCTGCGAGAGGCAACTACCGCAATAATACCTGAAAGGCCGGAGGCTTTTACGGGAGAGGACTTATTGATCGGCACGTTGGACCCAGACTGTCCATTTCCAAGTTGCCCCCCACTATTATCACCCCAACCCCAAACCTCTCCGTTTTTAATAGTCAAGGTGTAACCCCACCCGGCAGCAATCATCGTATTGGACATTCCAGAAGTGGCGAGGCCAACTTGCTTTCTTATTTGTGAAAACGAAAGGGAAGTTGAAACAAATGCAAAAAGAATAATAACTACAATTTTCGAATTTTTCATAGCACGATTTATTGGTAATGGAAATGAATTATTAAAGAGGATAAAAAAACGCTGTTTTATTCAACATTAATTCGGGTCAGGGTTTTATGGAGATTTTTTGCATGTATTTATTATTCGTGTTTGTAACCTGCAAAAAATAAATTCCTTCCTTAAGGGTGTTTGTTTTTATTGGAAAAATATTTTCACCAGGGGTAACATGAATGTTTTCAGAATAGCATTGCTCCCCCAGAATATTAAAGACCTGAAGAATTGAAATTTCATCAATGCCGGATTCTAATTGAAGATTAAAAACTCCAGTGTTTGGGTTTGGATAAACCGCTACCTTCCCCTTATCAGAATTTGAAACCTCCGGCAAACTAAACATTTTCTCTTCATTACTACCTGCCAGTTTTAACCCAATCGGATTTGTGCAGGTTGGTTTATATCTTGCAACAAATACATCGCCCGGAAAGAATTGATCTGGATTTGGGTCAAGCGAAGTATTAAGTAAAATTTTATTTTGCAAAGTCATTTGAGGCACGGCATATCTTCCGGTTACGAAAACATTTCCCGCCTCATCGACCTTAATTGAATTTGCACCAATCCGGTCATCAAATGCACTTTGAACCATATTGGTTGCTCCGGAAACAAACAATCCATTTACGTTGCCATCAAACTGCGCAATATATAAGTTAGACATATTTGAAGAAAAAATAGTGCTGATTCCAACCGTAATCGAGGTGGAAAGGAACTCCCCTGCCACCATTACCCGGTTTCCGGAAGGAGTTGCACTGATGGAATTTGGCCAGACAGCACCCCCGGTTCCGCCAAAGCCTTTTGCCCAAACAGCAACTCCGGTATTATTATATTTCAGTACATAGCTTGTATTACAACAAGGATCTATTATTGCAAGTGAGGGGGTATTCCCAAATTTTACATTATTTCCTGAATGAAATGAACCGCCAACATAAATATTCCCAATTTGGTCAGCGGATACCGAACTGTGAAATGCAGCTGCATTTCCGGTTTGTGTTTGGGCCCATTTTACATTTCCATTATTATCATACTTTACCAAAAAGGCCGAGCTTTTCGGAGTTCCCTGCCCAACAAGTGAAGTTACATTATCAAAGTTTATTTTATCAGCCGAAAATCCGCCTGCAGCATAAATGTTTCCGGAAATATCGTTAGTAATAAATGCATAACTTTTGCAATGGAAATTTGGGTTGCTGCAGGTTAACTGTGAACCCTTTGCCCATTGAGCCGTTCCGGATGAATTTAACTTAACAATAAACATGGACTCGTCTCCGGAAACGGGAGCTATTTTCCCATTTCCAAAATCAATGCTTTCGTTCATCATTCCGGAAACAAAAATATTTGTTGAATTATCTACGCAAATGCTATAGGGCCAATCATCATCAATTCCATTGGGATGTTTTACCCAGATGGGGTTTCCATTTGGATCATATTTGGCGACAAACATATCCCAGGTATCTCCAAACGCTCCGGGGGTATGCAAAACCTGGGGAAGATTGTCAAAAACAATTTTTGGTCCCCAAAAATCTCCGGCAATGTAAATATTTCCCTGCGAATCGGTGGCAACACAAGTTGCCTCATTCGCCCCCCCGGAACTAATCGCAGTTTTTGCCCAAATTACCGTTCCATTTGAATTATATTTTGCTAAAAACATTTGTTTTGAACCATATATATGTGGGTTGGGATCGAAAACAGTACTATAGGGATTGGCATTATTAAGAATAATAGTATTTATATTAGTTGAAATGGTAAGGGTTGGGCTGGTAAAATATCCCACAACAAATACGTTTCCAGAAGCATCGGTTGCAATTCCTTCTCCGCTGTCATCAAGCCCCCCATTCATGCTGGTTACCCAGGGAACTCCTTCTGCATATTTAATCAATATTATGTCGGAAAATCCGGGGTTCTTGCTATTAATAGGTTCGTTGCAAAATATTATGCTGTTTGTAAAATATCCGCCCACATAGATATTTCCATTAATATCCCTGCTTACTGTGTTTGCGCCATCCTCAGAAGATCCACCGCTTGATGTACCCCAAATTGCAACCGCATTATTATCATATTTTGCAAGGAAAATATCGAAAGAACCCGAGCTAACAAGATTGTTTGCCCCAAAGAGAATGGAGCTGCTTTTATAACTTCCCGCTGCATAAATTTTCCCTGATGCATCGGCACAAACCGAATTTATTTTATCCGCATCTGTCCCTCCTGCTCTCACGGCAGATAAAGCTTTTCCATCTGATTCCTGAATCTTTGCCAAAAAAACATCGGATGTACCCTGGGCCAAATTTGTTAACGGAAGTGCATTGGAAGCCGGAAAATTCAGAACGGGGCTTGAAAAATATCCCCCCACCCAAATCTTTCCCAATCCGTCCTTTGTAATACAGGTTGAAATATCATCCCCTGTTCCGCCTGCAGCTTTTGCCCACTGAGGAACCCCCGAAGAAGAATATTTTGCAAAAAAAACTTCTTTTGAAACCCCATTTCCGTTAAATATTTTCAAACTCGCAAAAGAAAGATCATGGCTGTCAAAAACACCGGTAAGGTAAACATCAGTTCCATCAACCGTAACTGCACTTGCGAAATCATTTCCAGCACCAACGGTTGTCCGGACCCATTGGAATGTGAAAACATTTACAAGGAAATTATATTTTGCCAAAAAAGCATCCGTTAAACCCGAAACCGGAAGCGCCATTCCGCTAATTGAAACAGATGCACCATTATATTGCCCCACCAAATAAATATTACCTGATGCATCAGAAGTTAATGAATTTGCCATAGCATTTGAATTTGCACCACCTCCATCTTTTGCCGTTACTGCCGCCCCGTTGGTGGGATTAAAAATTGCAACATAAATTCTTGCTTTTTGAATGTTTGGGTTGGTGAGCACAACATTAAATGAAATTGTAGGGCTCAAATAATTTCCGCAAATAAAAACAAATCCGGATTTAATGTCAAGGATTACAGAAGAGGCAAAATCATCGGAAGTTCCTCCGGCACTTTTGGCCCACAAAAGCAAACCGTTTGAATTGTATTTGGCAATAAAAATGTCATTGGTGCCATTGTTTCCGCCTTGATTTGTGAGCGTAATTCCCCCAAGAACGAGGGTTGGGCTGGTATAAGACCCCGCCACATATACATTTCCTAAGGCATCCGTACAACTGGAATTAATTTGTTCACGTTTAAGACCATCGCCTGTTTTTTCCCAAATGGGATCTGGTGCCTGAGCGAAGCAAACACCATTAAAAGTCCCTATTCCGAAGGAAAAATATACAATGAAACTCCCAATGGTAACAGAATGAAAGAATGGAAGTGCCTTTTGAATGATGCTCATAATATTTGTTTGGGGGTTACAAGGAGCAATATGAATTCATTTCAAAAAAGAAGTAACAAATTGCAAAAGCTATCCTGTGAAGTTCCGGGATAGCTCTTGCAATAAACGGGAAAAAATAATCCCCATAAAATTTTAAAAAACCTTAATTCCCTTTCACCATTCCTTTGGTTTCAAAAACTTTTCCATCAACAATGAGGGCGTAACTGTATACTCCCACACTAAGATCATTGGCGAAAACGGTAAGTTGTCCTTTTCCTTTTGATTTAACTTCCACGGTTTTAATAACCTGTCCTAAATTGTTATAGAACTGAACCTGGGAGGCAGAAGCGGTTTCGGGAATATTAAAAGAAATAGTGGTTTGTTCAGCAAAGGGGTTTGGAACATTCTGGTTTAAAACAATAATGTTTTTATCGCTTAGATCAACATTGATATTATTTGTTGAACCTGTTTGTGTGTTTTGTATTGTATTTAAACCTGAAAGAGAGGCAACAGTTTTTTTCAGTTCATCAATTTGTTTTTGCTGTTCCTTAATAGAATTTATAAGGATGTAGGTAACGGCATTGGCATCATAATCGAGGTAATCCGTTTTGTTCCCGTCTTTATCAATATAGTTAAATGTTCCCACCGTGTAAGGAGCAATTTTTTTCATATCCTGTGCAATAACGCCCACATATTTATTATTCTCAGGTGTTTCTGCTTTCCCGTTATAGCTGAACCAAACCGGATTAATCTGCATCAAAATATCTAAGCCGTCCTTAAATGGAGAAACATTTTTTTTCAGCCTTGCATCTGAAATAACCGTCCATGTGCTGCTTCCGGTTTTTCCTGCCGTTCCGTTTACTGCAAGTTTATAGGCAGGGGCAGAATATCCGATGCCAACATTTGCTCCATTGCCAAGAACCATTACATTACTTGCCGAAAATATGGCATTGTACCCGATAGCCGTTGAGTTGGTTAGTGCTGCAACAGTGGCATCAGCCCCATAACCAATAAAAGTATTGTTGTTTCCGTTTGCAAAGGCATACCCTGCATAAGAACCAATTGCAGTATTGTTAATTGCAGTAGTGTTTTTTCCTAATGCATTTCTTCCGTTTGCGGTATTATTATTCCCGGTAGTGTTAGACGCCATGGCATAAGAACCAGTAGATGTATTTCCGGTTCCTGTACTATTTACAAAAAGAG
>JAHEZO010000162.1 GCA_023250995.1 Flavobacteriales bacterium
CACAAAATAAATTCCAACAGGATACCAGCTTAAATCAATTTTGAAATTCTGCATCCCTTCGGCTAAATTTTTTGTGTAAGATTGAACCGTTTTGCCGGTGTAATCAAGTAATTCAATCCGAATTGTTTCAGATTTTGCCAGCGAAAACTTCAGGTTCAGCTCTTCATTGGCCGGGTTTGGAAAAACAGAAACAGGAGAAACATTCATTGTTTCTTTTTTGGCCGACAAAAGAAGTGATTCGGGAATTGCCGAGGGAATTACAGTGAGTCCCCAGTTAACAGCTTTGCTCATATTTCCCAATGAATCAACGCATATTGAATCGCAATAGCTGTCCTGACAATTTCCCATGGTATCGGTAACAGTTAAGCAAACGTTAAAACATCCAAACTGGTTAAAAGTTAAAAAAGGATATTGGGAACTGATGGTTTGGTTAATGGTTCCATCATTACTAACAAAAGTCCAAGTGTAATAAAGGTTGCTTCCATAAGAAAGATCAACTATGTAAACCATCCCCGGAACCGTTGAATCCTGCATGGCGTAAAACTGTGCATCACAATAATTGCCATTTCCCCATGGACTGTTTCCCCACCATGCGGTATCAATATAATTTGTTTCGCAATAGTTGTAGGAGCAGTTGAAGCCATTTGAATCGGTAACTGTAAGGCAGATGGTATAAAAACCGGGGGAATAAAAAATATGGGATGGGTTTTGCAGAGTGGAAGTTGTTCCATCACCAAAACTCCATGCCCATGATACAATATTTCCGGCACTGTAATCTGTGAAGAAAACCTCACCCGGGGTTCCGTTAATATCATTAAAGTAAGAATCGAAGTTTGCGCCTCCAAAACAATTTCCAACACTTGTTCCCGTAACATACACATAATCGCAGTAAGAAGAGGTGCAGCCGGAATAATCGGTTACCTGCAAGCAGGCATAATTCCATCCGTTTGTTTGAGTAAAAGTATGAACGGGATTTGCGGAATTGTCGGTAGACCCATCGCTGAAATTCCAGGAATAAACAAAGGGAGCATTGCCACCCGGGTAAGAGTAAAAATATGCAATACCGGGGGAAAGGGAATCTTCATAAGAAGTGAAAAATACGTTGCAGGTATTGGAATTGCCATTAAAATAATAGCAATCGGTAGAGCTGCAACCATTATTATCAGTAACTATTACACAATACTGCCCGGGGGCATTGGGAGCAAATGAATAAGTGGTATCTACAATTGCACCATTACTTTGCCACTGATAACTTACAGGAGTTCCGTTGCCGTTGTAATAGGCATATAAATACTCTACTGAGGTTCCGTTTGAAGTATCGGTGTATTGATAAATTGCAGTTGAACAAGTACTCGTTACCCAATAATCATAGCAAGCAGTAGAGGTACAGCCATTGGCATCGGTAGTTGAAAGGCAATAGGTATAATTTGGGTTTGCGGATGAAAACCAGATGCCTGAGCTTACAATATTTCCGTTGGGGTCGGTCCATTGATAGGTGAAGGGGGGAGTGCCGGTTGGAATTCCTTTGAGCGTATCCGGGGGACCAAAACCGGGGGAAACTGAAGCATTTAAAATTTGAGTTGAACAATTGCCGGTTGAATAACAAACCGTATCGGCACATCCAAAGTAATCGGCTGTAAGAAGGCAATAAGTTTCGTTTGCATTGGCACCGAAAAGATATTGAGAAGTGCTGAGAACATTTCCATTGGAATTAGTCCACTGGTAAGTGTTTTGGTTAGAAGAATAGTATGCAGGAGTTTCCAGTATACCGGTTAATGTATCAAGTATTGGAGAAGCCAAAGACGTGTGTATGGAGGCTGCAACATTACAAACACTGGTTCCCGCATAACAATCGGTGGAAACACATCCGTTGGCATCAGTAACTTTTACACAATAGGTAAGAAACGGAGAAGCTGCAGCGAACCACGAATAATTGCTTACGACATTTCCGTTGGGATCTGTCCACTGGTAGGTATATGGCGGATTACCACCTCCACCGGCAGCTTGCAATGTATCCAGGTGAAAATATCCCTGCGAGCCAATCCATCCAGAGGGGAGACCGGGTGAACTGGAAACATTTCCAATTGAAACAAAACAATTTCCCGAAAGGTATGCGGTCTGGCAAGAAGTATTTTGACAACCGCTGGTATCTGAAACGGTAAGGCAAACATTATAGGAACCTAATTGGCTGAAAGTGTGTACATCGTTTTGCTGGGTTCCAAAAGAGCCGTCACCAAAATCCCAGTAATAAGTAAAAGGGCCGTTTCCTGAAGCGGAGCCATAAAAATATACAATATTTAACTGATTTGTATCCTGATAAAAAGAAAAGGTTGAAGCACAATTTCCTAAACCATTGCTGGTAATATATTGGCAAGTACTGTCGGAGCATCCCGTAGAATCTGAAATTGTTAAGCAAACATTATAGGTACCAGCATTTGGAAATGTAACTGTAACATATTGTCCGGTACTGGTAGTGCCGTTACTGAAATTCCAAAAATAATTAATTGGTGAACTACCGGAAGCATTGCCATATAAGTAAAATGTTCCTGCCTGGTTAGTATCGGGGTAATAGGAAAAACTGGCTGAACAGTTTTGTGAACTGGAATTTGTTGAGATACCAACAGAAAAAAGCAGAAAAAGAAAAAGAGTCAGTTTTCCTTTCAGAAGAGAGTAATTTTGTTTCATAATTTGGATTATTTGGTGAATAATATTTTTGATTCAACAACATAAACGTATGTGGAAACGAAAAAGGGACAAAGAGAGGGGAAAATGAAATAAAGGTATAGGGTATTGGGGATTGGGGATTGAGTTTAGAGTTTAGGGTTTGCCCGAAAAAGAAAAAGTAAGGGGTATGTGGCAAATGCTGGTTCTTTTCCAAGGGGCTTCATTATGAATTTTAAATTAGAGCCTGTTTAAAATTTATTTGATTTTATTATTATGGGTCTTTTTGGCTCCAACTTCGTTGGATTTTTCGCAATAGTTACCCCACTATTGCTACAAAATCCGCCTTGTTTCGCTCAAAAATACCTCATAATACTTTTATAAATAAAATTTAAACAGGCTCTTACAATACGGCTCAAAAAATAAAACAAAAAGGAAATATAAACACCGGGGGTTTGTCGGTTTATTTGTAAATTAGTCGCCTTGAAATTATTTTTTTCACTCTTTGACAGATATTTATTCTTTCAAAAAACTTCAACTAAATTTATGGCCACGGATATAAAAAAAGAAAAAGGGAAAAACATGCACATTGCCATTTCGGGAAACATTGGCTCGGGAAAAACCACCCTTACCGAATTATTGGCAAAGCATTATAACTGGCAATCGCATTTTGAAGATGTGGACGAAAATCCGTACCTCAACGATTTTTATAATGATATGCAGCGATGGTCTTTTAACCTGCAGGTGTATTTTCTTAACAGCCGTTTTATGCAGGTGATGGAAATAAGGAAAAACAAAAAGACTGTAATACAAGACAGAACCATTTATGAAGATGCTTATATTTTTGCTCCCAACCTCCATGCCATGGGTTTGATGACTACCCGTGATTTTGAAAATTATTTTTCGCTTTTTTCCCTTATGGATACCTTTGTCCTTCCTCCGGATTTACTTATTTATTTAAGAGCTTCAGTTCCCACGCTGGTAAAACAAATTCAAAAAAGAGGTAGGGATTATGAGGAGGGAATCAGGCTTGACTATCTGAAACGTTTAAACGAACGCTATGAAGCCTGGATTTCTACCTACGATAAAGGAAAGTTACTGATTATTGATGTGGATGACAATAATTTTTCAGAAAATGCAGAAGACCTTGGTAAAATAATTAATAAAATTGATGCCGAACTTTTCGGGCTTTTTTAATTATTAGTGATTTGAGTATTTTTTTCTTTCCGCTATTTTATGGCAAAGGGCCCCGATAATAAATTACTCAAACAGCAAACTGTTGTATTAAAAGGAGTATCGTACACCGTTGCGGTTTGCTTTGCCATTTTTTCCGTATTTCTTTATAAAGCCCTCGGGGAAGAATCAAACATGTCCTACTTGTTTTTTGCTTACGTAGGTGGATTGCTTCTGAATTTAATGGCCTTAAAATTTCATAACAAAGCAATGGTGGCCTACCAGGTGATGATTTACATATCATATGCCATGACCGTTGTTTTCATTCTTTACACCGGGGGAATTGAAAGTCCGGCCGTTTTTATTTTGTGTACACTTCCGATAGGAGCATTTAATACCAGCCGTAAGCAGGGAAAAATTTGGGTGGGCATTGCTCTTGTATCGTTTATTGTTTTGTATTATTCCGAATTTTTCGGAATTCCCGTAAACAATGTGATTCCCGAGCAGCACAGGAATATTTTTCACCTCTCCATGATTCTGTTTATTTTTTCGCTTATTACTGTTTTTTCCATAATCTTTAAATATTCTTCTTACAATTTATACCGTGCCCACAGTTTTGCTTCCGGCCAATTGGAGGAAAAGAAAAAACGGCTCGATAACCTGATAAATCTGGTAAATCACACTCCTGTTCTTATGTGCGTTATTGATTTGAGGTCACTTACTTTTATTGAGGTAAATCCATATTTTAAACAGGAGCTTCGTTATGAACTGATAGAAATGAGAGGACGAAAAATTTCGGACATTATCAAAGAAGAATCACTGCCTGCCGAACTTAAAACCGGAGGGGGCAAGATTGCCGAAGACCAGCGGATAAATTTTAATTGCCTTGTATTATATAAAACCGGTGAAGAAAAATCATACCATTGGAATGCCATAGCCAAACGCGGGAAATTATATGCCAATGCGAGGGAAATGGTTAAATGATAAAATGGGAGGGGTATTTGTTGGTGTTACGCAAAATATATTAAATAACTGAAGTTACGCAAAAGTTTTATTTTCCCCCACCGCACACACTTTTCCCTGAAGGGAACAGCGCGCGATGAGATTCTCCCTTCAGGGAGTTAGAGGGTGAGCAAAGGGATTTTTTAATAGTGCATAACATCAGTTAAATAAGTCCCATGCCCAAAATTTCAAGCAAAGCAAATGTTGAGGAATCTCATGGTCTCCAACAAAAACTGATATTACAACTAAAATTTGTATGCCTCTGAATGAAATGCGTGAGGCGAATTATTTCCTACAAATATATTTCCGATTGAAACTTTGGGCTTTGAATTTGGAATTTGGGGCTTGGAGTTTTGTTTATCAAAAAGTTTGCTTGGGAAACTTCAGTTATTTACTGAACTTACGCAAATGGTTTTATTAATAATATTAAATAAAAATTTCACGCAGAGCCGCCTGCCTTTGCCGCCTGCCTACACAAAGCGTTCCGCGCAGGTAGGAAACGGCTACGTGCAGGCAGGCAATGGTCGCAAAGTTTTAAGGCCGCAGAGCAACCCCCACAGTAAAACTGTGGGGGAGATTGCGTTCTTTAAAATGTAATTCGTATTTATTAAAATCAACATTAAAATTGATGAGAATTTTTAAATTTTCTTTTATTCAAATATTCCACTTGCGAACTTGGCCTGCCTGCACGTAGCCGTTTCGGCAAAGGCAGGCGACTTTGCGTGAAACTTTTAGTTTTTGCGTACTTTCAGTTATTTAGTGGGATTTTGAGCTTTCGTGTTTTGGTGGCAATGCCCTGATTTTTGATTTTTAAAAGCAGTTTTTCATTTAAATTAATAAATTGTAGTTTTTATCTCCTTTGCCGAATTGCTTACCCAAGCCATTCTTTTTTAAGTTTTTCAACTTCTGCTTTCAATTCTGTCATTTCTTTTTCCAATATTTCTATTCGCAGTTCTAAGTTCGCATTAGGTTTTTCCTCAGGAGAATCCTGCTGATGACCTGATTCCCATTCCTGAATTTCACCAAATAAATGAACAAATCTTGTTTCTTTTTGACCGGCTTTTCTGGGCAATAGTTTTACAACAGGGGGCTCGCCCGCACCAAGTTTTTCCAATACTTCGAGTACGCTTTGGATAGAGGCAAATTGATGAAGCCTTCCCGAATTTGAATTAATTTCACCGGGGGTAAGCGGTCCCCTCAGAAATAACAGGCAAAGAACGGTTAACTCGGCTTGCGAAAAATTAAATTCCAATTCAAAGGTCTGTTTATATTTTATGGTCCGGCTCCCGCCTCCGGTTGAAGTAGCAACAAGTCCCTTTTTTTTAAGACTGTCTAAAGCTGAAATAACTATTTCTTCTTCATATTGAACCAGGGGTTTTCTTGAAGATTTTTGGTTACAGGCCAGGGTTATGGCATTTAAAGTCATGGGATAATAATCAGGTGTGGTTTTGCTTTTTTCAATCAGCGAACCCAACACCCTTATTTCAACAGAATCGAGCAATGGAATTGGTTTAATGGTTTCCATAGGAATTAGTTTAACATGAGTTTAGAATAAGGTAAAAAATATCATTCAAAAAAACAAAAGGTTGCATTTTTTATCTTGTCACTAAAACACAAAAGAAAAAAAACAATTTGTCTGCCAAAAACCAACTTGTACTTTTAGGTTACAAACCTCCGTCAAGTTTCGGGACTTTGAACTTCAGCCATAAACTTTTTTTCCTTACTTCCGGTTACCATCCCCCCGCTTTTAAAAAAAGTTTTACTCCGTAAAAAACAAAAACAAATCCCGACAGCTTACTAAAAAAACCAAGATTTCCGGGGTTAATGAATTTCCTTAATTGGGTGGCAAGAAACCCTTTCCCAATATCAGTGGATACCACCACAATCAATGCAGAGAGAAAATACAAAAGAGAAAAAAAATGATTTCCAGGAAATTTGCTTTTTGCAACCATCACCGAACCAAACCAAAATAAAAATACAGAAGGGTTAAGAATATTTATTGCAAATCCCTGAAAAAAAATCTTTCTGTTATTTTCCACCATGACATCTTTTTTTTCCTGAACATTCTGCGTTTTAAAAATTTTAGCAAGGCCGAAATAAATTAATATTAATCCACCGGAAATAAAAAGATAGTTGTAATCAACAACCCGGGAAATATAATTTGACAGGACAAAATATAATACCAAAACAAAAAGAAAATCGCTTGCAAAAACTCCCAAACTCAAAAAAATAACCGGCTTTATTCCCCTGTTAACTCCCAGATCAAGAAGCAGAAAAAAAATGGGGCCGAAAAAACAGGCTAACATCAATCCCAAAATAAAACCTTCGGCAATGGCAGCAAACATGTTATTCAGGAGTAGGTTTTATCCAAAAAGTCAAGTACCATTTCGTTTAAATCACTGGTCCCCTGCAAAGCCCCCATCATGCCGTACATTGCTGCTTTATTCCTTGTAGAAGCTTCTAGCTTTTCATCCCTGGTTGACTGGTATTTTGCAATGGTTCCCTCGGGCAAAAGTTTGCTTAGCCCTTTTACCAGGCCGGTTTGTAATTTATTGGTTATTTTTTCAAGGCTGAATTTTTTTGCATTTTCCACCGATGATTTCAAATCTTCAATAAATTCTTCTGCCACATTACAATGAATAAAATTTATGGTTAGATGAATACTTGGGGGTAATTGCTGCCTTTCAAAATGCCAGCCTTTTTTGTTTAGTTCATCTGCTATCACAAACACATCCAACTCTTTTGAAGTAAAAGCTAAAATGGTCATTTCGGGTTTTCCCATGAGTTCAATTCCTTCAATTTCTACAATGGTCTTTTTAATTTTATTGGTGGTTTCCATGGTAGCTTTTGCCATCCGGGTATATCCCTCCATCCCAATCGAATTTAAAGCTGCCCAGGCCCCTGCAATGCTTGATCCGGCTCTTGTGCCCAGCAATGTGGGGGAACCATAGACGCCTCCGTTCCATCCGGTGTAAACTGAGAATTGGCTTTTGCGGAGGTCACCGTTTTTATATAATATTACCGAGGCACCTTTTGGTGAATATCCGTATTTGTGTAAATCGGCCGATAGTGAAGTTACGCCCTCAACCGAGAAATCAAAATCAGGAATATCGTAACCCGCATTTTTCAAAAAAGGAAGCATAAATCCGCCAATGCAGGCATCCACATGAAATAATAATTTTTTTTCTTGGGCAATTTGGCCAATTTCTTTGATGGGGTCCATTACTCCATGAGGATAAGAAGGAGCAGAAGCCACTATTAAAATGGTATTTTGGTGGATGGCATTTTTCATTGCAAGGGCATCTGCCCTGAGATCATTTTTTACCTTAACCACTGTAAAATCGAGTCCGAAACAATGAAATGCTTTAAAGAAAGCGGGGTGAACCGAAGAAGGAACAACCACATGCGGGTTTTTTATTTCGGGGTGAACTTTTTTGGCATAATCTCTCGATGTTTTAACTGCAAGTAAAATACTTTCGGTTCCGCCTGAAGAAATATTTCCCCTCACGTTTTCATCTCCATGAAATAATTCTATGCACATTTTTGTTGCTTCAGATTCAATGGCCGCAATCCCCGGAGCAGCGGTGGGGTTTAAAGCATTATCATAATAATAAACATCAAAAACCTCCTTAATGAGTTTTGATTTTTCCTCTCCCGGGTAATAAATTAAGCAAAAAGACCGGCCTTTCCCCCAGTCAATATCTTTTTCTTTTTTTTTGATGGCATTTATAAGAATTTCCTCTTTTGAAATTCCTTTTTCGGGGAAATGTATTTTTGTTTTTTCCATAAAAAAATTAATGAAGTTTAAAAGTCAATACGGTGGAATCTTTTTTTTGAAATTCCGAACTATTGAAAAGTCAAACTTATGATAATTAAATCTTACTTCACCCTGAAATAAGGTTTTTTTTAAATTTGCCCCGATTTCATTTTTGCCCGGGTGGCGGAATTGGTAGACGCGCTGGACTCAAAATCCAGTGATGGCAACATCGTGGGGGTTCGATTCCCTTCCCGGGCACAGATAGCGTTAAAACGCCTAAAATCAAGCGATTTTAAGCCGTTTTTGCTTTTTCAAAGGGTTAGCCCCACCCAAAGCTTATTACCTCAAAAAACGCAAAAAACCGATGGAGTGGGGTTTGAAGTGGGGTTTTTTTCGGGTTTTGAACCCGGCTTTGCGGTTTTTCAACCCAGGTTTCTAAAGCGCTTCCCTCTCAG
>JAHEZO010000024.1:0-15605 GCA_023250995.1 Flavobacteriales bacterium
CTTAGAGAAGAAATCTATTCAAGGCTGACTTTTACCTACCGGAAGGAATTTTATACCACTCAGCTTTTTGAACTGCAATATATTGACGGAAAAATTGCCGACACGGTGGCAAGGAAAGCTCCGGGTTATTTTTTTGACGGCCGAACGAGAATGAAATATTTTTATTTACTCTGGCAATTCAGGAATGAAAAGCTCGATTATAAACCCTACCCCCTCGAAGGATATTATTTTGGCATTGACCTGATGAAATACGGCCTGGGTATTTTTCCCAATGAACCAAACACACTTACCTCCTACTTTTCGGTAACTCGTCATACTAAAATTTCAAACCGGCTTTTTTTTTCCAGCGGGGCTTACCTTAAACTGAGTTTTTTTAACCCTCCCTCCTATTCCTTTCAAAGAGGCCTGGGATATAATGATTATGTTCGGGGATACGAATACTATGTAATTGACGGGGAGAATTACGGCCTTCTCCGCAACAACTTAAAGCTTTTACTCCTTAAATCAAAGGAGGAAAAAATTTCATTGGTAAAAAACGAAAAATTTGGTAAGTTTTTTTATTCCTTATTTTTGACCTCCTTTTTGGATCTTGGATATGCCACCGACCAATTATACTTCAGGCAAAATCCGCTGGCAAATTCACTTATGAAAGGAGGGGGAACCGGATTGGATTTCATTACCTATTACGATATTGTAATGAGAGCAGAATTTTCAATAAATCATAAAAAAGAAACTGGATTTTATTTTTCGTTTGTCAAAGCGATTTAAATCAAA
Organism: Flavobacteriales bacterium; assembly: GCA_023250995.1. Lineage (GTDB taxonomy): Bacteria > Bacteroidota > Bacteroidia > Flavobacteriales_H > JAHEZO01 > JAHEZO01. The sequence continues at coordinate 775 of JAHEZO010000024.1, forward strand.
ACCTTTATGCACATCGCAATTTACGGCCGGGCATTCAACGAAATATTTTCTTCTAAGGTAGAAGGTCTTTTATTGAAACTTAAAGCTAAAAACATTTCCTTTAGCATTTACGAGCCATTTTTCGAATTCCTAAAGGAAAGGATGAAAATTGAATCCGGGATTCCGCTTTTTTCCACCTACGAAGAGTTGCAAAATAATACCGATATTATTTTCAGCATCGGAGGTGACGGAACATTTTTAGAATCCACCACCTTTATCCGTTCTTCCGAAATCCCGGTGATGGGAATAAATACAGGCAGAATGGGATTTTTGTCGAGTTTTGCCATTGGTGAAGTGGATGCAGCCATTGATGCAATCATTAATAAAAACTATTCTCTCGACCAGCGCAGCATGCTTCGGCTTGACACACCAGGAAAACTTTTCGGAAATGCAAATTTCGCCTTGAATGAAATTACGATTCATAAGAAAGATACCTCATCCATGATTATTATTCACGCAGAAATGGACGGTAAATTTTTGAATTCTTATTGGGCTGACGGGTTGATAATTTCTACGCCCACCGGTTCCACCGCTTATTCATTAAGTTGCGGGGGACCTATCGTAATGCCCGATTGCAGCAACTTTTTAATTTGCCCCATAGCCCCGCACAACCTAAATGTAAGGCCGGTGGTGGTTTCGGGAAATTCGAAAATTAAACTCCGGGTAGAAGGAAGGAGCCAGACTTTTCTTGTTTCGCTCGATTCAAGATCCGAAACAATTAATTCGGATATTGATCTGGTTGTTTCTAAAAATAATTTTAATGTTACTCTTCTTCGACCTTCCTCCTACGAGCAAATGAATACCATCCGGAATAAACTTAACTGGGGATTTGATAAAAGGAATTAGTTAAAAATGTGCAAAACCGAACCATCAAATGTGGTTTGATAAAGTTTTAAAGGCATGGCAGCAGGTCCTTTCTGAACAGAGCCATCTATTATAGAAAACTGTGAACCGCAGCATGAATCAACAGCTGAAATATTGGTTGAATTTACTTTTACCTGCCCGCAGGGATCATCAACTTTGTAGGGGCAATGCCGGTCAAATGCCAAAAAATCATTGTTCGAACTCCTGTAAATTAATATTCCCCGGGACCCCCCGGTAATATATTCCCAGCCCCCGGTTACCTGTAAATTGAAAAACAATGGATCCGTGGTGTAAATATTTATTTCAACCGGAACATTTGGAACAACCTGGTTATCCCTTTTCCTGCACGAAATAAATTCAAAAACCGAAAAAACAACAATTAACCAGAAAATTTTCTTTTTTCCCCACATAATTCTTTAACTATTTTTGCTTGCAAAAATATACAAAATCACAGAAAATATTTTTTTAATGAAAAGGGCAGCATTGAAATTATCCATTTTATTTTTTGCATTTTTTTCATTGAATTTATTATTTGCCCAGGAAGAGGATAATAAATTGGTTAAACGCCAATCAATGAAAGACAGAAAAAAGGAACTTGCCGAAAAAAAAGAAAAACAAAAAGCTGATGATGCAGCTGCAATGGATGAACTTAAAAGAATGCATTACGAAAATCAGGACAAAAAAACACAAAAAAGAATGAAACAGGCAATGAAAAAAGCTAATAGCAACAACACCGGCAAAAGAGGGTTTTCCCTTAGAAACTGGTTTTCAAAAAAAAACAGGTATTAATATGAAACTAGATATACAGAATATTTTATACATCGTTGTAATCATCGCATGGGCGGTGGTGGGTTACATAAAAAAATCCAAAAAAAAGGAAGGCAGGCCGGCCACTGCCATGCCTCCCGTTGGCGAGCCGGGTAACCCCGATTTTTCCGAAGTGCTCGATGAAATTCTCGGGCGGAAAAAAGAAGAAAAAAAAATCATCCCGTTTCCGGTTGCTCCCGAACCCAAAAAAGTAAAAAAAATAACTAAAAGTCCATCCGAAATTTCTTTCCATTCCAACGAAAAATCATCCTCAACATTTATTAAAACCAAAACTATTTCAGATGATTTTGAAGGAGAACCTGTTTCGGGTATTGTTAATTTACACGATTCTTTCCCCAATGATATCCGGCAAGCAATTATTTACTCAGCCATTCTAAACAGGCCCTATCAGTAAATCAATCCAACCATTCATTTCCCAATTTTAACCACTCATAAAATATCTCTGCTTTGTATTATAAGAAATTTTTATCTTTACCCGCTTTTTTTATTCTCATTGCAATTTGACTTGTCATTAGTAATAAATAAATATATTTAACATGCTAAGAAAAGTACTCGCCACCACCCTTTTATCCTTCTCTGCTTTTTTCATCAGCCATGCTCAGGTCGGACAGGGAGCTTTAAAAGGAAAAGTAACAGATAAGGCCTCCAAAGAAGCACTTCCGTTTGTAAATGTTGTTTTGGAGCTCAATGGAACTATTGTTACCGGTGCCGCCTCCGATTTTGACGGGGAGTTTACAATCAAACCCATCCCTCCCGGGAAATATGATTTGAAAGCATCTTTTACAGGCTACCAGCCGGTTCAGATTTCAGGGGTAGTGGTAAATGCCGAAAAGATCACTTTCCAGAATATTTCCATGACCACCACCGCCATTGATATCAAAGAGTATGAAGTAATTGCTTACACTGTTCCGCTCATTGATAAAGATAATACCGCCACCGGAGGTACCATTACCCGAGATGACATTGACAAGCTGCCCGGCAGAAGTGCTACCTCAGTTGCGCAAACTGTAGGTGGTGTTTATTCAAAGGATGATGGAAACAGCGATTTGAATATCCGTGGTGGCCGATCTGATGCCAATTATTATTTTATTGATGGAATTAAAGTCCGGGGTTCAAGCAATGTTCCAAAAGCTTCCATCGAGCAGGTTACGGTTATCACAGGAGGGTTGCCCGCTCAATATGGCGATTTAACCGGTGGTGTTATCAGCATTACCACCAGGGGAGCCTCAAAACAATATGAGGGCAGTATTGATTACTCCACTTCAGGATATAAAATTGGCGACAAAATGTATGGTCTCGATGCTTTTGGTTTTAACCTGTTGGAAGGAAGTGTAAGCGGACCCCTGCTCTGGAAAAAAGACACTTCAGGCAAGAGTTCAGAACCTCTTCTTGGATTTTTTATTTCCGGTAACTTATCATCCAATATTGATGAAAATCCCTCGGCAATTGGTGTTTGGAAAGTGAAAGATGAAGTTCGTTCAGAGCTGATTGAAAACCCCCTCCGCCTGTCCCCAACGAGTCAGGGGGCCATCCTTAATCATGAATTCCTTCGGCTTAGTGATCTTGAAAAAGTGCAAACAAAACAAAACGCTGCCCAAAAAGGATTGTCTTTGCAGGGAAAAATAGATGTTTATACAGGGAAAAACACCAGTTTAACATTTGGAGGATCTCTCGATTACCGAAAACAAAGGCAATTTTCTTACAGCAGTTCACTCATGAACTGGAATAACAATGCCAAGCTTATTGAAAATACTTGGAGAGTTTATTCCCGCTTTACACAGCGCTTTGGATCTGGCGATTCACAGCAGGATCAAAAAAGTGCCTCCACTATCAAAAATGCTTATTACTCCATTCAATTGGATTACAATAAAGATAAAAATTTATATCAGGATGATGTGCATAAAGATAATTTGTTCAACTATGGGTATATTGGGAAATTTAAAACATATAAGGCACCCTATTACCAAACTCCCGGACCCACAAACCCCAAACCATATTTTGTAATGCAAACATTCCGTGATACCCTGATAAGTTTTGAACCAGGAACTGCGAATCCAGAAGTGGCTCAATTTACTCAGGCGTATTATAATCTTTTCGGGTGGAAAGGTTTTGGCCCAGATGGCGAACCGCTTTATGATTACAGCATAAGTGACCCTGAAGCCGGAACAGGTACCGGTGGATTTTCGTTTTACGATCCCAAAAACAGTGATATTCAGCCCGTACTTTCAGGGGATTTAAAAGGGTATTTTGATGAACTAGCTATTATGCAATCGTATGGGGCATTGTTTAACGGAGACCAGCCCAACGATATATACGGGATGTGGAGAACCCCCGCATTTCAGTATAATAATTATGAAATAAACAATAATTCACAGTTCAGAATTAATGCTAACGGATCGGCCGATTTTAAAGATCATGCCATTACTCTTGGTTTTGAGTATGAACAAAGGGTTGACAGGGCATATTCAGTTTCTCCCGTTGGTTTGTGGAATCTCGGACGTTCAATAACCAATTCCCATATCCGGGACCTTGATTTATCGGATTCCACAGTGGGATCCACCGGAACCTTCTGGCAAATTGTAAGCTATGATAGGTTAAATGCCTCCCCCGGAGCTTACGATGCTTCCGATGGTGTTGAGCCCCAATACTTTTTTGATTATAACCTCCGCAATAAATTGGGCCTCGACCCCGATGGGAAGGATTGGATAGATTTCGACTCTTATGACCCTTCCACTTATTCAATTGATATGTTCAGTGCGGATGAGGTAAATAATTATTTTAAAAACGGAAGTGTTTCCGGCCTCGATTATTATGGATATGACCATGCAGGGAAAATAATTAAGGAAAACCCGTCTTTTGATGATTTTTTTAATGCCAGGGATGAATTCGGAAACTTTACAAGGCCAATAGGGGCCTTCCGGCCGGTATATGTAGCAGGATACATTCAGGATAAATTTTCTTTCGATGACCTGAACTTTGGAATTGGATTGAGGATTGATCGTTTTGATGCCAACCAAAAAGCTTTAAAAGATCCTTATTGCCTGTTCCCCACCGTAAAAGCAGGGGAAGATCTCACCAAGTACGGGATTAAGGAAAGCACAGTTCCCTCGAATATTGGTTCAGATTATGTGGTTTATACCGATGACGTTGCCAATCCTACCACCATTACCGGATTTCGCCATGGCGATAAATGGTATAATGCCCAGGGTTCGGAAATTGCTAATGCCTCTACTCTGAGAATTGGAGGCGAAGTTCATCCGCTTCTGGTAGATAAAACAAAAAAAGCCAGCAAGGATATTACTTCTGAATCTTTTGAAGATTACAAACCACAAACAAATTTTATTCCCCGTATTGCTTTTTCTTTTTCCATTTCGGATGAAGCCCAGTTTTTCGCACATTATGATGTGCTAACCAAAAGACCTACCACCGGAAACAGATTGGACCCCACCGATTATTATTATATGCAGCAAGTTACCTATACCCTTAACAATCCCGCTTTAAGGCCCGAAAAAACAATTGACTATGAAGTAGGTTTCAAACAAAAACTAAACTCTACTTCTTCTTTAACAATATCATCCTTTTATCGTGAATTAAGAGACATGGTTCAAATTATTAATGTTGTTGATGCCTTTCCCAGAAAGTACACCACTTATGGCAACATTGACTTTGGTACGGTAAAAGGAATGACGGTTTCTTATGATTTAAGAAGAACGGGAAACCTGAGGATGAACACATCTTATACGCTGCAGTTTGCCGAAGGAACCGGGTCCGATTCTCAATCGGGGCTCAACCTTGCAAGGGCAAATAAAGAAACCATACGGACAAACTCTCCTTTTAATTATGATCAGCGCCATGCCATTGTAACCTCATTTGATTACCGCTATGGAACAGGAAAAGATTATAACGGGCCGGTTCTGTTCGGAAAGCAGATTTTTGCGGGCACCGGGGCTAATTTTGTTTTCAATGCCGGTTCAGGAACACCTTACAACCGCCAAAACGGGGTTACCGGTCAGGCTTTTATTATTCCAACAGGGAGTGCAAGTATGAAAGGGCAAATAAATGGTTCCCGGTTGCCATGGCAGTTTAAAGCCGACACAAAAATTGACCGTGATTTCGAATTAACCTGGAAAGTAAAGGGCGAGGGTGAAGAAAAAATTGAAAAAACCGCCCAAATGAATGTTTACTTACAAGTTTTAAATGTGTTTAACGCAAAAAATATTGTGGGAATTTACAGAGCAACGGGTAATGCTGATGATGACGGATATTTAAGTGCAGCATCTTCCCAGTCAAGTATTGCTCAGGAATACGACCCTCAATCTTTCAGGGAATTATACAACGCCAAAGTGAACACCCCATTTAATTATAGTTTGCCAAGAAGAATTAGACTTGGGTTGTTGGTTAATTTTTAATTACAATAAACAATTGGCAATAAGCAATTGGCAATTGGCAAATTTAATGGTCAAAAAATAATATTAATTCCCACTTATAATCAAAATCGGAGGAAGTCGGGAAACTAATTAATTATATTCTTTTAAATACCTGAAAATATTAATGATTAAGTATAATTGTTCTTATCTATTTTTCAACTGTATATTTCATTTTGCCAATTGCTTATTGCATATTGCCTATTACCTATAGATTTTTTCATAAAAATACAAACCTAAAATTATGAATCTTCTTTCAAAAACCGCCCTTACCATTTTTGCCATCAGTTTGTTAATTCCAGGGGTTACCTTTGGGTTAAAATACGTTGGCAATAATTCAAATGGAGGTACCGGAAAAAAACCGAATAACCCACCTTCGGTTTTGGCCGGATGTTCACCAGCCACCTCAAAAAAAGACCTGGATATTAATAATATCAAAGCATTGATTCACAGCGGAGGTGATATGTGGTGGGATTTGATTGGGGCAGCAAAGTATGAAGTTCCAAAAAACTCCGGGAAAACTTCACTTTTTGCCGGAGCACTCTGGCTTGGCGGAAAAGACGTGAGCGGGCAGCTGAAAGTGGCTGGCCAGCGTTTCCGCGATAATGGAAACGATTACTGGACGGGTCCGTTAAGTACAAAAAATGCCGAAATTTCATCTGAAACCTGTATTGCATGGGACAAACATTTCGTAACCACAAGGGATGAAGTTTCCCAATTTGTATCCTGGTACCAGGCCGGCCAGGAAGATGCTGCCAACGGAACTACAACTCAAGAGGAAAATTTCAGCAATTATCAAATTCCTCAAAGCATACTGAACTGGCCTGCCCACGGGCGCAACTATGAGCCCTATAACGAAGATTTTTATCTCGCACCATTTACCGACAGGAACAATGACGGAGTGTACAATCCCTATGACGGAGATTACCCTGCTTACGATTTCTCGAGCCAACCCACATGTACACAAGGGAAAATTGACAAAATTTATGGAGACCAAAACCTTTGGTGGATATTTAATGATAAAGGTAATGTTCACTCTCAAACCGGATCCATTTCAATAGGAATGGAGATCAGAGCACAGGCTTTTGCATTTGCAACCAGCGATGAAGTAAATAACATGACTTTTTATAATTATGAACTTTACAACCGGTCCACTTATACTCTTACCGATACCTACTTTGGGCAGTGGGTTGACTGTGACCTTGGCGGACCCAATGATGATTTTGTAGGATGCGATGTTCAAAGAGGGTTAGGTTATTGTTATAATGGCGATGAATTGGATGCTGATGATAATGGGGCAAAAGGTTATGGTTCACAACCCCCTGCTATTGGAGTAGATTTTTTTCAGGGCCCTTACCAGGATAACGATGAATCTGACAATCCTCTTTTTACATCCGGAGATCCGATTAAAGTTTTAAAAATTGAATTCCTGAATGGTCCTGCCAATCAGGATAGTTTGAAAATAACAACTTCAGTAAAACACAATCTTGAATCCACTTCACCCACTTCTGTAAATGATTTGATTAAAATTAGCGGGTCAATGACCTCGGTAAGTGCATCCGATTCAGTAAAATATTATATCAGGGATTATAAAAATGTAAAAATCCGCAAAGTTTCCGACCTTCAATTTGTTTTTTGGGTTATCCCCTCCTCCGATCCCGATACACTTTCAAATTATGGTACCTACGCCAACCCCGGATCCGATAACCTTGTATTAAATCAAATCGGATTAAAAGAAATTCAGGATCAGGTTGGAATTCCTTATAAGGGAATTGGAATTGGATATGGCGATGGAATAAAGGACAACGAGCGCTTTGGAATGAGAAAATTCCTTTATCATGATAATAAACAAACGGTGGTAGGCGACCCCGACAAGGGTGTAGATTATTATAATTATTTAAAAGGTTATTGGAAAGATGGCACCCGGATGGTTTACGGAGGTTCCGGTCACCTTTCCGGAAGCGTCCCGGCAGATTATATGTTTCCGGATGATTCCGATCCCGTTGGCTGGGGAAATTACAATAATGATGGAAGCGTTGGAAATATTCAACCCCCCTGGAATGAGGTTACAGCAGGAAACACACCCTTTGACAGAAGGTTTATGCAATCAGCAGGACCGTTCACGCTCGGGCCCGGTGCTGTAAACAATATTACTGTAGGAGTGGTTTGGGCTCAAGCAACTGTGGGCGGAAGATGGGCTTCGGTTCAACAAGTTCGTAAAGCAGATGATAAAACTCAGGCAATGTTTGATAATTGCTTTCAGGTTCTTAACGGTCCGGATGCTCCTGAACTTTCATTCCGCGAAATGGACAAGGAACTTATCCTTTACATTTCCAACAAAGCAATTTCCAATAACTACAATGAACTTTATCAGGAAAAGGATATTTTTCTCGGGGACCCTGATTCCGTTGATTTTAATAATGACGGAGCCAAAGATTATAAACTTTCAAAACAAGAAAAAGCTGAATTCGGGCAATATAAATTTCAGGGATATCTGGTTTATCAGGTTAAAGATCTTTCCGTTTCATCAGGAGATTTAAAAAACCCTGAAAAAGCCCGTTTGGTTTTACAATGTGATATAAAAGATAGTGTTGGGAAAATTGTAAATAAATATTTTTCCTCCGAAATAGGTACTGATGTACCTGTTGTTGAGGTGGATGGTGCAGATAAAGGAGTGGTTCATTCTTTCAAAATTACCGAAGATTTTTTTGCCACCGGAGATAAGCATTTGGTAAATCACAAAAAGGTTTATTACCTCGCCATGGCATATGGTTATAATTACTCACCCTATAATAAATATTTACCGGAAATTGAAAGACAAAAAAAACCTTTTATCGGCAGTAGAAAAGCAGCCACGGGCGGAATAAAAGTTTTTACCGCCATCCCTCATAAATCTGAAATTCAAATGGGAGGTAACATTCCAAATTCGGAATATGGGGATGAAATGGCCCTTACAAAATTTGAAGGTGCCGGTAATGGCGGACGTCCGATATTTATGACTGCCAAAAGCAGGGAGGATGCCTTTAACGGAAATGTTACCAGGATAGAATACCTGAAAGGGTTTGCCCCTATCTCAATAAAAGTAATTGACCCCCTCAGCGTTCCCGATGCCGATTTTTATATTGAATTGGTTGATTCTGTTACCCATGCCGCTTTAACTGATAAGGATTCAAGAATAGATTCAGCCGGGTACTGGTGGTACATTTGGGAAAATGGAAAATATTCTGAAGGAAAACTTTCTTCAAAATCCATCCAGGTTGAAAATGAAGAATTATTGCCCGAATGGGGAATTTCGGTATCAACAAAACAGGTTTCCTACCCAAGGTCCTCCACCGAATCCGGTTTGTATGAAAATGATCTATTAAGTTCTGTGATGTTATTTGCTGACCCTAACAAGCCCTGGCTGACAGGGGTAAATGATGTTGAAGGCTTTTCGGCCCAAAACTGGATTCGTTCCGGAACTTCAACCACTGCTGCCGATGATCCAATGACACCCGAAAACGAAACCGATTTTGACGACCGGCATTATTCTGCCAATAGCCGTGATATTTTTATTGATGAAAAACAGCTTTATGAAAAAGTTTTAGGAGGCACCTGGGCACCATTTGCATTATGTGCGCAGGAACCCCATGGACCTGCCCCCGATGGAGGAGCTTTTAAAGATGGTACCGGGGTAAATCAAAGCTCCGGTTGGTTCCAGCTGAAATATCTTTACAGCGTTGATATTGTATTTACCTCGGATAAATCCAAATGGTCGCGTTGCCCCGTTTTAGAAATGGGTGGTGATACTTCCCTTTGCGCTGGGGTAATAGTTGCAGATACGGCAAAATATCAGGGTGCCATCTGCGGGGGAGGAAATTTATTAAAAACAAGCTATAAGGTAAAAGGATTTATCAGAAGTGCTCCATCCCTGAATAAAGATGGTCAACCTTATGATACCACCGGTTTTAAAGCAAAGAAATACAGAGTTGACAGTCTTCCGAGCAGCACCAATCCGAATGACGCCAATTACATAAGTCCAATTGGGATGAGTTGGTTCCCCGGCTATGCAATAAATGTTGAAACAGGGGAACGGCTGAACATTGCCTTTGGCGAGGATTCCTGGTTAGGGGCAGAACATGGAAGGGATATGCTTTGGAATCCGACCTCAAATGTTTTTGAAGGACCTTTTGATGATGTGAGGTTTGGCGGCAAACATTATATTTTTATTTTCAGAAATAATGTGGTGGAGGATACCACCAATTCCATGAAATATCCTAAGGACCGGATGCCTGCTTATGATGCCGGTGCCTTTATGTTTAACCAATTGAGCAAAGCCACCACCGATGCCGGTTCAATCAGCTCTCCCGAATTTAAAAATGTTTTCAGGGCGGCCATGTGGGTTGGTTTACCATTGCTTGCCCCTGGGCAAAAATTGCTCTCCACTGATGCATTGGTAAGTTTGCGCGTTGCACGGCCGTTTGAAAATTTCGGAACGGGGAAGTACCTGAGCAAGGGCGATAAACTTATTATTAACAAAGGATATTTTGTTGATAAGGGACCGGTAATTCATGGCGGAAAAACTTATGTGCGGGGTCAATCTTTTAAAGCTGTAAACGACACTTTTAATATTGAAACTTTAAACGCTCAAAACGGAGATACGGTTAATAATCTTCAAATCAGCGAAGATGTAAAAACTGCTAATTACGGCAGACCAATTTATTCCTTCAGTACCAGGGAATATGCTACCGATACCGGGAAAACCGATGTAATTGCTGATGCTCTGAAATTGATTAATGTTGTGCCCAATCCTTATTATGGTTATTCAGAATATGAAACCGACAAGGTGGACAACCGGATTAAAATTATTAACCTACCAAAAAAATGTACGGTTTCCATTTATACCACCAATGGAACCCTGGTTCGCAAATTTTCAAAGGATGATGAAAGCGTTTCATCCATTGAATGGGATTTGAAAAACAATGTCCGTATTCCAATTGCAAGTGGCTTGTATATTATTCATGTGGCCGTTCCTGATGTGGGTGAACGGGTTCTTAAATGGATGGGAATTATGAGGCCGGTGGATGTGGATTCTTTTTAACCGGGTTGAAAAGTGGTAAGGTGATAGTTGAAAAAAAAATTATTTTTAAACTGCAAAAAATAAAAACCAATAATGATGAACTTGAAAAATTTCTTGCTTGCAATCTCTTTAATTACGGGTATTGCTTATGCCGGCAACAAAGACCGCATTGGCCAGGCAGGTGCTTCAGAACTTCTGATAAACCCATGGACAGGAAGTTCGGGTATGGGCGGGTCAAACACCGCCTCTGCCAAAGGTATTGAAGCCGTGCATTTGAATGTGGCCGGGTTGGCTTTTACCAAAAAAACTGATATTGTTTTTTCAAGAACCAATTGGCTAAAGGGATCTGATATTAATATCAACACACTCGGTTTAGGGCTTAGGGTGGGAGAATCTTCAGTGCTTGGTTTGGGTGTTATGGCCATGAATTTTGGAGACATTGAAATTACTACTGTTAATTTGCCGGAAGGTGGCTCAGGAAAATTTTCACCTCAGTTTCTTTCCCCGTTTATCTCCTATGCAAAAGAATTTTCAAACAGCATTAACGGAGGAATCACCCTAAAAGGTATTTCAGAATCAATTTCCAATGCTTCAGCCAGAGGAGTGGCATTTGACATGGGTGTAAGATACATTACGGGAGAAAAAAGCAATATGAAATTTGGAATTGCCTTACGCAATGTTGGTCCAAAAATGAAATTTTCGGGTGATGGAATGTCCACCAAAGTAACATTGGATGAAAAAGAATTTACACTGGAACAAAGAAGCGAAGGATTTGAAATGCCCGCATTTTTAAGCATCGGTGCGGCCTATGATTTATATGTGGCCCCGGTAACTGACTCTGCATCTAAGGAAATAAAAGCCGACCATAAAATTACTTTTTGCGGAGATTTTCAGGCAAATTCCTTCGGAAAAGACCAAATTAAGTTCGGCATTGAATATAGTTTTATGAATTATTTTAAATTAAGGGGTGGTTACGTTTATGAACAGGAAGTAAATAAAGCCGACACCCGTACGAATGCATACACAGGCCCTGCAGCCGGACTTTCAATACAGCTCCCGATGGGGTCTAATAAAACAATCATTGGAATCGATTATTCTTATCAGAGTACATTTCCTTTTGACGGCACCCATAGTTTGGGTATAAGAATTAATATTTAACTCTCTTAAGAACCAAAAAAAAGAATGGTTCCTCCAGGTCCGTCCGAATTATTTCCCGGTTTTTTCTATCCATGAAAATTCATTTTATTGCCATTGGCGGAAGTGCCATGCATAATCTGGCCATTGCCCTTCACAAAAAAGGTTTTCAGGTTACAGGATCTGATGACGAAATTCTCGAACCCTCCAAAAGTCGTTTATCTGATTTGGGATTGCTTCCTCAAAAAGCAGGATGGTTTCCTGAAAAAATCAATAACAGGTTAGATGCAATAATCCTTGGGATGCATGCCAGGGTTGATAATCCAGAACTTGTAAAAGCTAAAGAGCTCGGCCTTAAAATATATTCTTATCCTGAATATTTTTATGAGCAAACAAAAGAAAAAACAAGAGTTGTAATTGGGGGGAGTCATGGGAAAACCACTATCACCTCCATGATTTTGCATGTGTTAAGATTTCACAAAATCGAGTGCGATTATTTGGTTGGGGCAATGCTTGAAGGGTTTAACACTATGGTGAATTTATCTAACAGTTCCAAAATTGCAATAATCGAAGGGGATGAATACCTGGCCTCACCCATTGACCGAAGGCCAAAATTCCATTTGTACAAGGCTGATATTGGATTGATAAGCGGCATTGCCTGGGACCACATTAATGTTTTCCCGACTTTTGAAGAATATATAAGTCAATTCAGAATTTTTGCCAATGGAATTCCTTCTAATGGTTGTTTGATATTTTGTGCAGATGACGGGGAAGTGAAAAAAATCTCTGAATCCGTGCAAAATTCTTCAAAAAAAATTCCTTATTCCATTCCTAACAGCATTGTTGAAACCGGGTTAACCTGCCTTCTGGATGGCGAAAAAAAAATTCCCCTTAAAATTTTCGGAAATCATAATTTGCAAAACCTTGAGGGGGCAAGATTAACATGTGAGCAAATAGGGATAAGCAAAGAAAAATTTTATGAGGCCATCCAAACCTTTACAGGAGCAGCGAAAAGACTAGAACTGGTTCGGAAAAATGAAACCTGCTCATTTTATAAGGACTTTGCCCATTCTCCTTCTAAATTAAAAGCCACCATAAATGCAGTAAAACAACAGTTCCCTGAAAGAAAATTAATAGCTTGTATGGAATTGCATACCTTCAGCAGTTTAAATCAAAAATTCCTTAGCGAGTATAATGGAAGCATGGCTTCGGCCGACAGGGCAATGGTATATTTTAACCCTCATACAATTGAACACAAAAAACTGGCGCCCGTAACCCGGACTCAGGTAATTGAATCCTTTGGTACCGGAACTGAAATTAATAGCCGGGTTGTGGAAGTTTACACCGACTCGCAAAAATTAATTTCGGATTTAAAAAAAATTCAGTGGCAAAACACCAACCTTTTGATGATGAGTTCGGGAAATTTTGATGGGGTGGATTATAATCAATTATCGGAAAAAATATTGAAATAAGGTTATTCAAAATCCTTGTCCACCACACGGCTTATCCCTTTGGCCGCAGGAGTGTAATCGGGCTTTATCTCAAGGGCCTTTCTGAAATCAGCCTCTGCATTTTTAAAATCTTTCAACTGTTCATAAGCAATTCCCCTGTTGCAAAATGCTTCAAAATAATCAGGATATGCATTGATGGCCTTCGTAAAATTATTTATTGACAGCCGATAATTTTTTTTAAACACAAGCAAAACAAAACCGATATTAAAATATGCCTGAAAATAATTACTGTCAATTTCAAGAATTTTCTGATACCCGCCCAAAGCCTCCTCAAAATAACCATGATCCTGCAAAAAAACCGATTTGTTGTAAATGCCCTCAACGCTATTTGGAATTATTCTTAATGCATTATCGTAAAAACTTACCGCCATTGAATCGTGTTTAGCTCCATACATCAAACCAAGTTGAATGTAGGCATCGTAATAATCATTGTTTTGTTCTACTGCAGTTTGCATGCTTGATATGGCCTTCATCGTATCTCCCATGTATTTATAATTCATTCCTTTCATAAAATACGCCTTTGAGTTATTCAAATCAATCTTTATGGCCTTGTTAATTAATTCAATGGCTTTGACATATTGTTCCACCAAAAAATAAATTTCCGATAATTTTAAATATGCCTCGGTATTTTCGGGGTCAACTTTAAGGCATTTATTCAGGGCTTCCTTAGCAAGTGTTCCTTCTTTTTTAATAAAATGAATGTCGGCAAGAACAAGGTAAAATTCGGCTTTTAAAGAATCTAAACCAAGGGCCCTGTTAACATCGTTCAAAGCCTCATCCAATTTTTTTTCTTCCAAACACATCTTTGATCTCTCATAATACAGCAAAGGATTATTCGGTTGATTTTTTATTTTTTTGTTAATTGAATAATATTTATCGTAGGTTGAGTTGGAATTTTGAGAGAAAGAAACCGGGGGTTGATTTTTTTCTGAAGGAGAACAGGAAAAATAAATAATACCAATGGCAATGAAG
>JAHEZO010000024.1:15615-24105 GCA_023250995.1 Flavobacteriales bacterium
TTATTTTTTTGGCAAAAAAAATCCCCGGCAAACGAAACGCTGGCCGGAGAAAAAATTTTTTAGAAAATAAAAAAAAATTGGACTTACCCCGATTATTTTACCGCAAGCAATTCCTCTTTAATTTTTTTCTCAAGTTCTTCGGCCAGTTCCGGATTATCTGCCAGAAGTTGTTTTACCGCATCCCTTCCCTGCCCAATCTTGGTATCATTATAACTGAACCATGAGCCGCTTTTCTTAATGATATTTTTTTCTACGCCAATATCAACTATTTCCCCGGTTTTGGAAATACCTTTGCCATACATAATATCGAATTCGATGATTTTGAATGGAGGGGCAACTTTGTTTTTTACTATTTTAACTTTGGTTCGGTTTCCAATAATCTCATCCCCGTTTTTCAACTGGCCAATTCTTCGGATGTCAATTCTGATGGATGCATAAAACTTAAGGGCATTTCCACCGGTGGTTGTTTCAGGATTTCCAAACATAACCCCGATTTTTTCCCTCAGCTGATTAATAAAAATGCAACAACAATTTGTTTTGCTTATAATGGCAGTAAGTTTACGCAGCGCCTGCGACATTAACCTTGCCTGCAATCCCATTACCGAATCGCCCATTTCTCCTTCAATTTCAGCTTTTGGCGTAAGGGCGGCCACCGAATCAATTACAATTAAATCAATGGCACCCGAACGAATTAAATTATCCGTGATTTCAAGGGCCTGTTCCCCGTTGTCAGGCTGAGAGATTAATAAATTTTCGGTATCCACTCCAAGGTTCTCGGCATAAAACCGATCGAAAGCATGCTCGGCATCAATAATGGCTGCGGTACCTCCCATTTTCTGAACTTCGGCAATGGCGTGAATTGCCAAAGTGGTTTTTCCCGATGACTCAGGGCCATAAATTTCAATGACTCTTCCTTTGGGCAATCCCCCAACACCAAGGGCCACATCCAATCCAATCGATCCTGTCGGAATCACCTCCATTTTTTCAATGGCTTCATCTCCCATTCTCATTATGGACCCCTTGCCATAAGTCTTTTCTAACCGTTCAATTGTGTTTTGAAGTGCTTTTGCCCTTTCATTTGTTGCAGTTGCTGTGCTCATAAAAAAATTAAGATTTTAAATATAAAAGTTATTGTTGATTTACTATTTCAGGAAACTATTTGTTCGGTATGGTTTGCAGTTTCAACCTCTCCTATTACTTTTTCGATACGCCCCTTTTCGTCAATTACAAAAGTAGTTCTCCAGATTCCGTCAAATTCTCTACCCATAAATTTTTTTGAACCCCATACACCAAAATCTTTAACCATCTTTTTTTCGGTATCGGCTATCAGCCGGAAGGGCAGTTTGTGTTTTTTAATGAATTTCAAATGTGATTTTTCATCATCGCAGCTAACTCCGAGAATTTCATAACCAAGCTTTTTAAGCTTGAGATAATTATCCCTTAGATTGCAGGATTCTGCTGTACAACCCGGGGTATCATCTTTAGGATAAAAATAAAGAACCAATTTTTTCCCTTTGAAATCTTTCAGTGAAACCGATTTTCCATTTTGGTCTTTTGAATGAAAAACCGGGGCTTTGTCTCCTTCTTTAAGGTGCGTTGAACCTCCGTTTACCATTACCTCCATTTTTGAAAGGCAAAGAAGCAGAATTCCAGGGTAATTCACAAAGCAAATTTAATGAAGTTATTAACAAAAAAAATTACTTTTATCCAATAATTTTTCCCAAAAATGACCAAAAAAGAAAAAGCAAATTTTATAATTAAAAAACTTGAAGAAATTTATCCGGAGGTTACTATTCCGCTGCTGCATAAAGATCCTTTTACCCTGCTTGTTTCGGTGTTGCTTTCGGCACAGTGCACCGATAAAAGGGTGAATCAAATTTCTCCCCTTCTTTTTGCCAGAGCAGATTCTCCGGAAAAAATGATTCGTCTTAAAATGGAGGAAATCGAAAATATCATTCGCCCCTGCGGATTAGCGCCCGCAAAATCAAAAGCCATCTGGAATCTTTCAAAAATAATTATTGAAAAACACAGAGGAAATGTTCCTCAATCACTGATTGAACTGGAGGAACTCCCCGGAGTTGGACATAAAACTGCATCCGTAGTTTTGATTCAGGCATTCGGGAAAAATGCTTTCCCGGTTGATACGCATATACATCGGCTGGCCACAAGATGGGGTCTTACGAGCGGGAAAAATGTAATTCAAACCGAAACCGACTGCAAAAAATTTTTTCCCGAAATGCTTTGGAAAAAACTTCACCTGCAAATTATTTATTTCGGGCGGGAATTTTGTCGGGCCAGGGGCCATCAAATCGAAAAATGCCCTATTTGCAATGTTGTGGGAAAAAGGGGATAACAACCCGGATATTCTGGTGACAAATTTTTGAGGCTATCCAAATCTGTTATCATAATTTGTAATCCTAATTTAATACAAATTCAAAATAGTTTCCGCCCTTCCTTTTTCGCACACTTAATGCCCTGGAGAAATTCAAAATATTTAAAATGGATTCTTCTGAAGGGGAAAGCGTTTTTTGGGAAACCAATCCAAGAGATTTTAATTCTCTTTTTTCTTTTGCAGTAAATTCTGAAAGTTCATTAAGAGTAAAGTTTTTATCCATATATTATCTTTTTTTTGGTTGAACATAAAGGCTAAACGAATTGAGATAAAAAATATTGTGCGGAAAAATTTTGCAGGGAAATCTTCAAAATAAAATATACCCCAACAGCAAAATCAATTAACCTTAAAAATTAAAATCTCAGGGCCAAATCCTTTTTTTCAATCAGTTTTCTTAAATTTATGAGAGCATACCTCATACGGCCAAGGCAGGTATTTATTGATGTGTTTGTTTCTTCCGAAATTTCCTTAAAACTCATATCGCAAAAAATACGCATTTTCAAAACCTCTTTCTGATCTTCGGGCAAATGTTCCACTAATTTTACTACATCATTGTTAATTTGTTCGGCAAGAAATATTTCGTGCATGTTGGGATCTTCACTTGGAATAACATCAAAAACATCAAAATCATCTTTGGCTTTAACTTCCGGAATTCTTTTGTTCACCCTGAAATAATCCACCGCAAGATTATGGGCAATACGCAATACCCAAGGCAAAAATTTACCTTCATCATTATAACTATCCTTTTTCAAATTGGTGATTACCTTAAAAAAGGTATCCTGAAAAAGATCTTCTGCGAGCTGGCGGTTGCGCACAAGATTTAACAGATAGCCTAAAACCCGGTCTTTGTGCCGGTTTAACAATGCCTCAAGGGCTCCTTCACTCCCGCCCTGGTATCTTTTAACAAGGTCGGAATCGGTGATCACAGATTGGATTTGCATAAAACCTCCTTTTTTTAATTCCAGGAAAATGAAACCAGGAAACTGGTTAAACAAAAAATAAAAAAGGTAGAGTTTCTATGCAGTAAGCAAGAGTTTAAAGTTAAACAGTAAAATTAAAAAAAATAAAAAAACCTTAACGATTCAGAAAGTAAATTTGGGGCTCAATAAAATTACTATTTAAGGTTTAAGGCATTTAAGCGCCTTTTGAGAAAACACAAATATAAATAGATTTTTAAAACTTCCAAATTATTTTTAAAAATTTTTAAAAGTATTAAATAAGTGATATCCGGAAAATATTAAAAAGGCAAATGAAAGAAATCTAAATTTGCACCCATTAAAAAAATTAAATGATAAGCAAGGATTTTACTTCTCTTAGTTCAAGGGAGAATATCATCATCAAAGGCGCCAGGGTTCATAATTTAAAAAATATTGATGTTGCCATTCCCAGAAATAAGTTTGTGGTAATAACGGGTGTTTCGGGTTCGGGAAAATCTTCCCTTGCGTTCGATACCCTTTATGCGGAGGGCCAAAGGAGGTATGTGGAAAGCCTGTCGGCCTATGCAAGGCAGTTTCTGGGAAAACTGGATAAACCGGAAGTTGATTATATCAAGGGAATTTCCCCCGCCATTGCCATTGAACAAAAAGTAAACACCCGCAACCCGAGATCCACGGTAGGAACCTCAACCGAAATTCATGATTATCTGAAATTGTTATTTGCCCGCATTGGAAAAACATTTTCCCCCGTTTCAGGAGGGCAGGTAAAAAGGCAAACGGTGGATGATGTAATAAAATTTATTCAAGCACTGGAGGAAGAAACAAAATTTTATATTTTCTCCCCGATAAAAATTAAAAAAGGAAGATTAATTGAAGAACAACTAAGCATTCTCCAGCAACAAGGGTTTTCGAGGGTGAAATACTTAAATGAAATAAAAAAGATTGAGGAGTTGATTGAAATTTTATCTAAGGAAAACCAGGTCGCCAAAAAAGTAAAAGGAAAAAAGAAAAAAGCAGAGGACGGATCGCTTTCCTTGAAACTCTTAATTGACCGGGTGGAGGTAAAGCACCATGAGGAGGAGAATCAAAGCCGAATTGCCGATTCTCTGCAAACGGCATTTTATGAAGGGGAGGGTGAGTTGGAACTTGGTCCGGTTAATGGTGATGCCATAAAAAAAGAAATTTCTTCAAAAACAGAAGTGTCCGCTGAAGGAAATCTAAAACCCCTGAAATTTGAATTCCCGGTTTCCTTTTGCAACAGGTTTGAACTTGACGGGATAAAATTTGAAGAACCCACCGTGCATTTTTTTAGTTTTAACAATCCGGTGGGTGCCTGCAAAACCTGTGAAGGATTTGGAAGCATCATAGGCATTGATGAAGACCTTGTGGTTCCAAATAAAACATTATCTGTTTTTGAGGAGGCCATTGTTTGCTGGAAAGGAGAAAAAATGAGAGAGTGGAAGGAAAAGCTGATTCTTAACAACCACAAATTCGGGTTTCCCATTCATAAACCATTTTTTGAACTATCGGAAGAACAGAAGCGACTTTTATGGACAGGGAATAAATTTTTTGGAGGGTTAAATGACTTTTTTAAATTTCTTGAAAGGGAATCTTACAAAATTCAATACAGGGTAATGCTTTCAAGGTACAAGGGAAAAACAGTTTGTTATGATTGCCGGGGATCGAGGTTGAGAAAGGATGCCAATTATGTAAAAGTTGCCGGAAAATCAATTACCGAAATAGGAATGATGCAGGTTAAAGATTCACTTAATTATTTTGAAACTCTTCCCTCCCATCTCTCTGAGTACGAAATTGAAATTTCAAAAAGATTGTTAAAAGAAATAATAAACCGACTTCGGTTTTTAAATAATGTTGGTCTGGGGTACCTTACCCTTAACAGGGTTTCTTCTACCCTTTCGGGAGGAGAATCGCAAAGAATAAACCTTGCCACTTCGCTGGGGAGTTCACTGGTTGGTTCAATGTATATTCTGGATGAGCCAAGCATAGGCCTGCATTCACGCGACACACAAAAGTTAATACAGGTTCTGGAATCATTAAAAAAATTGGGAAATACTGTTATTGTGGTTGAACATGATGAAGA
Organism: Flavobacteriales bacterium; assembly: GCA_023250995.1. Taxonomy (GTDB): domain Bacteria; phylum Bacteroidota; class Bacteroidia; order Flavobacteriales_H; family JAHEZO01; genus JAHEZO01. The sequence continues at coordinate 21,044 of JAHEZO010000024.1, forward strand.
AATTATGAGGAAAGCGGATTACATTATTGATCTGGGACCAGAAGCCGGAACCCTGGGTGGGGAATTGGTTTTTGAAGGCAGAGGGGAGGAATGGAAAATGGAAAATGGAACTGAGCAAACCCGGAGCCATACATTGAATTATCTGAACGGTAAAGAAAAAATTGAAACTCCCACTCAACGGAGAAAATGGAAAAATTACATTGAAATAGCGGGAATAACCGAGCACAACCTTACAAATGTTTCGGCAAAATTTCCTCTTGAAATATTAACCGTGGTTACGGGGGTGAGCGGTTCGGGAAAATCCACTTTGGTAAAAAAAGCTCTTTATTCTTCCTTAAAAAAAATGATAAATCATAAATCTTCCTATGGGAATTTTGGCGTTTATACCGAGAAAAACATTTTGTTTACGGGAGGCCAGTTTGGTTTTCAGGCAGGGAATTTTGAAAAGTTAAACGGGGATATCCATTTGATTTCGGGAGTTGAATTTGTAGATCAGAACCCGATTGGAAAATCTTCACGGTCCAACCCTGTTACATATCTTAAAGCTTATGATGAAATCAGGAATCTTTTTGCCGAACAAAAACTTTCTAAAATGAGAGGGTACCGCCCTTCCCATTTTTCGTTTAACGTGGAAGGAGGCCGTTGCGAGGCCTGCCAGGGAGAAGGAGTAATTACAGTTGAAATGCAGTTTATGGCCGATGTTTATTTGCCTTGTGAGGAATGTAAGGGAAAGCGGTTTAAGGATGAAGTTCTTGAGGTGGAATACCTTGGAAAAAACATATCGGATATTTTGCGGATGACGGTGGATGATGCTATAACCTTTTTTACGCAAAAGGAAGAAAATGGACCGAACATTAATCTTACTCTGTACAACGAAAACCCTGCTGCCGCTGGACATTGGTCAAAGAAAGAAGAAATAATTGCCGGCAAGTTAAAAACACTTCAGGAAGTTGGTTTGGGTTATGTACAGTTGGGCCAATCATCCAGTACCCTGAGCGGTGGAGAAGCCCAACGCATTAAGCTGGCGTCTTTTTTAAACCCACCGGGGGTAAGGGAAGAAAATGGCCCCCTAAATTCTTTTATCCGAAAAGAGAAAGGCGGTATTTTTTTTATTTTTGATGAGCCCACCACAGGCCTCCATTTTCATGATATCAAAAAGTTGCTGAAGGCATTTAATGCCTTAATTGAGCAAGGTCATACTATTCTGATAATAGAGCATAACCCTGAGGTAATAAAATCGGCCGATTGGGTAATAGATATGGGGCCCGAGGGTGGTGATGAAGGAGGGAAAATTATTTTTGAAGGAACTCCCGAAGGCCTGGCTGAATGCGAAAATTCTTATACAGGGAAATTTTTGAGAGGGAAGTTATTGGTATAGTTTGGGCATAACCATAATTTAATTGTGCTCATTAAAAATGCTGTCATTTAAAATTTCTTCATCAGAGGGAAGAATATCATCTGGATCACCCTCAAAAGTACCCCCAATTCCACTAGCGTAAGGGTAAATATAAAGTGCATAAAAAACATCTCCCCTTAAAGAAATATCAAAAATTTTAAAATTAAGTTTCAACATCTGATGAGAAAAATATTCCTGTCTTAGGCCGCAATAACCAAATCCAATTTTTTTTCAAATGACTTAAGCAAATTTTGGATTGCCTTGGATTCATTTTCGTCAAAATATTTTTGGCCACAACGGGAGCAAACGTAAGCCGGAATTTTTTCAAGAAAAAGATGGTATCCTCTCCTATTAATAGAATAAGGCACGGTTGACTTTTTCATTTTTCCGTTACAAGATAAACAGTTCATTTTTTTCTGATTTTAAAATTGTGAGATCACTCTTTTGAATTGGGAACATACACAGTAATTATTCCAAGGTATTCCCCTTTTGGTGCACAAACAACATGAATTGGCCTTTCATTAGGAAATCCCAAAATTAAACAACTATGTCCTCTTTTATCCTCAGGGTAATCTTCAATAATTTCACCTGCTAAAACAGTATTTTTAACTTCCTAGGTAGTTACTATTTGTTCTTAGTTATTCATTTCATCAAGGGCATGTACCGTAAACACTATTTTTCTTTCCCCGGATCTTTTTATTTCCTCTTTGAAATTCATTTTAACATTTTGCCCTGAGTTTCAATTTGCAAACATAAAATAAATGAGGGGCAAAATCATATTAAAGCATAATCAAAACATTTTTATTTACACTCCAGAATAAACCCATCAAACACCTGGGAGATATATAACTTGCCGTTGAATAAAACAGCCGTTGATGATGCGCTTATTTTTCCTCCATCATCAGAAAATACAGTTTCCACCTTTCCACTTTCCAAATTTACTTTATAAACTACAGAGGGAGATTTGTTTCGGGCATTTTTAACGTGTTTAAGAAATTTTATTAAACTCGGATGGGAAGTTACAAGAATTTCGTTTTTGTTTAAAAACGAAATGTTATCGAGCCCCTTAAGTTTTACAATAACCTTTTTCTTTTCAAATCCATTTCCTTTTATGTTAAGTTTATAGGAATTCAATTCGTTTCCCATAACAGTTGAAACATAAATCTGACTGAATTTTCCCACTGCCACTCCATTGGCATAATTTAATTTATGGGCAGCCACCTGCCATACCGGCTTTTTTTCCCAGTCACCGGTGTTCGGATTTTTCATGAAATTATTTTCAACATACATTACAACATTAGCATGCGCAAGCCCGAACAAATGCTCCATATTGCTATTGCGTTTCCCGGCATCATTGGTTACAAAAAATTCTCCTGTTGGTGTTGCAGCCACATCGTTTGGAGAAACAAGGAGTGGGTTATCCAGCTTTTGCTGAAAGTCCAGATGGTCGGAAAAAACTTTGTAAATAATTACGGAGTGCTCCTTCATTTTATCATTATGCGAAACGCAATAAAGCCAAATATCTCCGCTTATATTTTTCACCAAATCAATTCCGTGAGGTCTGAAAACTAAATTTTGGGGATTGTTTTTCCTGGGGAGGATAAAAGATTTTCCGGTTGAAATATCCACCACATATATTTCACCAAAAACAGTGTCCTTTTTTCTT
>JAHEZO010000163.1 GCA_023250995.1 Flavobacteriales bacterium
TAAATGCCGGAAAGGTGAACGATATTTCAAGCGGAGCCCTCAATAATGTATTTATTGGCAAAGATGCTGGCTATTCCAACACAACTGGAGTTTGGAATACTTCCATCGGGGCATCTGCACTTATTTCCAACACAACTGCTTCGGGAAATACCGCCTGCGGAACGAGGGCCCTTTATTACAACACACTAGGATACAATAACAGTGCATTTGGATCGGAGGCTCTTTATTCTAATACTACTGCAGGTCGTAATACTGCTATTGGGTTAAGTGCATTATATACTCAATCCTATAGCAATGGCGGTGTTCTTTGGTACAGCAATAATGTGGCTGTTGGCTACAGAGCACTTTATTCCAATCAGCCAACTTCAGTAACAAATGGGTATCAAAATACTGCAGTAGGGTTTAGTGCGGGAACCACAAATACTACGGGCAACAGTAATACGTATTTAGGATATAATGCAGATGGTTCTGCAACTCTTACTAATGCCACAGCAATTGGAGCAAATGCAAGCGTTACATCAAGCAATAGTTTGGTTTTAGGAAGCAGTGTAAATGTGGGTATCGGAACCACAGCACCTGATGAGAAATTAGCTGTAAGTGCTTCAATAAAGGCAGATAATGATGACGCTAATTCCGGTACCACTTCAAATACTTTAAAATTTGGTTCAGGTGCTACTGGTGAATGCATTGGCTCAAAGCGAACAAGTGGTGGAAATCAATGGGGGCTTGATTTTTATTCCAATGGTGCAAACAGATTGTCCATCACAAACGGGGGTAATGTAGGTATAGGCACTACGTCCCCATCATCATTTTTTTCGGTTGGCGCATCTTCTCAGTTTCAGTTGAATAGCAGTGGCACCATTATATCAGGTACCTGGAACGGAACTTCAATTGGGGTGGGATATGGTGGTACGGGAACTTCAACAGCTTTTACTTCAGGTTCTGTTGTTTTTGCAGGGTCTAGTGGGGTTTATTCGCAGGATAACTCTAATCTCTTCTGGGATAACTCAAATAATAGATTGTGCATCGGAACTACTACATCATTAGAATCGATAACCGTTTCAGGCGATGCGGCTTTCAATTCAAGGATAAAATTTAAAACGGCAAATGCCGATGGGGGTTCTTTTGCCGTAATAGGACTAGATGCTGGTTCTACAAAGGATTTTGAAATTTATGATTACCCTAATGCACGCCCAATGTTCAAAGTTATCGGCTCCAGTAGAGATGCTTATTTGTACGGAAATGTTGGCATTGGTACCACCAGCCCATCGGATGTGCTTACTGTTGCAGGAAATGCAGTTCCTTCGGCAGATAACAGTTATACCTGTGGAAAAAGCGGACAAAGATGGTCAGCCGTTTGGGCAGCTAATGGCACTATTCAAACATCTGATATAAGAAAAAAAGAAAACATTAACGAGCTCACTTATGGTCTTGATGAAGTAATGAAATTAAACCCCGTTTTTTATTCATGGAAAGAAAGGCCTGGGCAGGGAAAAAAAATTGGCTTTATTGCACAGGATGTGCAAAAAATAATGAGTGAGTTAGTTATAGAGGGTGATGATGAAAACAAAACCCTTGGAATAAATTATGCAGATTTTGTCCCAGTTCTTGTTCATGCTATTCAGGAGCAGCAAAATCAAATTGCTCAAAAAAATGATGAATTAAGATCATTGAAAGTTGAGTTGAATGACCTGAAGGGTGATTTTTTAAAAATGAAAAATAATCCCGAAGTCTCAAGTTTAAATTATTAAAATATTTGAAAGATTCAAACGCTTTTCTTCCTATAATAATTATTGAAAATTAATTTATTTTTCTCACCTATTGACTTTTGGATAATTAACAGAATTGTCCCATGAACCAGTTTATTTTAATACTTCGTTTACAAAATTTAATTACCTAAACTTGTGTTGCTTCAATGAATGGAAAGTCAATTTTTATATTGGGAATAGAATCATCCTGCGATGAGACCTCAGCCGCTGTTTTATCGGCCGGGGAATACGGCAAAAAGGTGGAAATTATTTCAAATATTATTGCCACTCAAAAAATTCACGAACTTTATGGAGGTGTGGTTCCCGAACTTGCTTCCCGTGCCCATCAGCAAAATATTGTCCCGGTTGTGAATGAAGCGTTAAAAGAGGCAGGAATAAAAAAAGAAAATATTTCTGCCATCGCCTTTACCAAAGGCCCCGGATTGCCGGGTTCGCTTCTTGTGGGTGGTTCATTTGCAAAAGGGCTATCCCTTGGTTTGGATGTGCCATTGATAGAGGTAAATCATCTTCAGGGCCATGTGGTGTCAAATTTTATTATTGATGGAGAAAGGAGGAATGGTTCAGCCGAAAAAGAAAAATTCCAATATGATGGCCGGGTAAAAAATTACTTTCCTTCTTTTCCTTTCCTTTGTTTAATTGTTTCGGGGGGACACACTCAGATACTTCTGGTAAAGGATTTTCTAAACATGGAAATTGTTGGTCAAACTCTGGATGATGCTGCCGGAGAGGCCTTTGATAAAACCGCTAAAATTCTGGGTTTGCCTTATCCCGGTGGACCATTGGTGGATAAAAAAGCAAAATCCGGAAACCCTCTTGAATTTAAATTTCCACACCCAAAAATTCCCGACTTAAATTTTAGTTTTAGCGGGTTAAAAACTTCAGTTTTGTATTTTGTAAGGGATAAAATGAAAGAGGATAAAAATTATATTCAGGATAATTTAAATGATATTTGCGCTTCAGTTCAACAAACCATCATTGATATTTTATTGGCAAAGTTATCTTCTGCCGCAACTAAATTTGGGATAAAGGAAATTGCTGTTGCTGGTGGTGTGGCTGCTAATAGCGGATTGAGAAATGGATTACAAAAAATGTCGGAAAAAAATAATTGGAAAATTTACATTCCGGAATTTAAATACTGCACGGATAATGCAGCCATGATTGCCCAGGCTGGGTATTATCAGTTTTTTAAAAATGAAATGGCTCAATAATTTAAATTGAAAGGAAAATTATTCATATGGTTTTTATTTTTCGGACTGGCGGTAAAAGGGCAGGAAAAAAATGCAAATACCTATGATTCGCTTAAAGCAGCCAATCCTCAGAAAATTCAAACTGTTTTCAAAACCAATCCCGGGGCTATTTTCTGGGGTTCCATTCCTCTTTTAACTGCTGAGTACAGGGTAATCGCTGAAACTACCAATGGAATAAACCAATCATCGCAGGTTGGTATTTCATACCTCGGGAAAAGTCCTTACATAAAACTTTTTGAAAGTGATTCAGCAATTAACCCAAGGCATGAAAAATTATTAATTTCAGGATTCAGGATTCAGGGCTCCTACCGGTTTTTTTTTAACAGGTGGTTTGAAAATTTCGGACTTACCGATGGAACTCTTTATTCTCCCTGCGGTTTTTATTTATCTCCCTTCATTTCCTATTCAACAGCTAAGATTACAAATAATTATTTTAACACCCAGGGCATTTTCATGATGGTAACACATTATAATATAAATTTATTAAGTGGATTTCAGTTTTTTATTTTTGATAATTTTTCTTTCGATGTTTTCACCGGACTTGGTTATAAAAGCAATATTTGGGTGCAGCATCTGAAAAACGGGGTTACAAAACAGGTTCCTCCTGATGATCTAAAAGACATCCCCTTTTATAACTCCCCATTAAAAATTTCATTGGGCATAAACCTGGGATACGGTTTTTAAAAATACCAATAAGACATTTATTTTAATTTCTTCCTTTTCGCACCCTTATCTCTGAAGACACCAGCCCACTACCTCTTGAGCGTTGATACCTTTAGGGAAAAAGGGTGAGGGAGGGAAAAGATTGTTTTTTTGTCTAAATGGATTAATCTGTCCCTGGCTTTTTTCTCCCTGAGAATTTAATTTATTGAGGATTTGAAAAAAACCGGGAATTGTGTGAATTAATGTTCACATACATTTTCCTTGGGTTCACATCACTTTTTATCCTGTTCACGTAATTTTTTAATATTCTTTTATGATTATTAATAACATCGGAAAAAAATTGGAAGAAAACCGGATTAAATATTTTTTATCTCAAATGCCAAGTAAGGAACTAGTACTATGTAAATTTTTATTCCACAAACTTTTATAAAAAACCCTCCCAAAATGAAAATTCATTACTTTGCTTTTCTCACCTTAACCGGACTTTATTCTTTAAAGGTTAATGCAATTTCTCCTCCGGGCAATGATGGGCAGGCAGGTGCTTACGATTTAACCACCACCTCACCGGTAATTATGAACGGGTGCTCAAACAGTGCTCAATATTCCACTGCTACAGCCACCGGGGATGCTCCAAAGGGTGCCTGTTGGTCGAACGGGCCCAACAACAATGTTTGGTTTAAATTTACTGCAACAACCGCCTACATTAAAATTCAGGTGAAATCGGATGGTGGTTCGCTGGGTACTTTAAGGTTTGCCTATATCGGTTTATGGGATAATGCAATGGTTGAAAAAGCCTGCCATAATTATACCACCGATTACGGCACGAAAGAAATGGTATTTAACAATTGCAACATCGGAACCCAATATTTTGTTGCTGTTGATAATTACGCTGGCTACAGCGGAAGTTTCACCATTTGTGCAAGCAATGTGGTGGATTATGATTTTTATCAAGGGGCAAAAGAACTTGGTGCCACCGGAGAAAACATTATGAATACTTGTTCTTCGGGCTATCCTTACACCACTGCAGGGGCCTCGGCTGACCAATCCTCCCTCAGCGGGCGTTGCTGGACAAACGGCCCTACTTATAACCGCTGGTTTAAATTTACTGCCACCACTTCATATATTAAAATTCAGGTGGTGGCTCCCGGCTCACCCAACATACAATATTCTCAGATTTGTTTATGGAACAACAATTTCTCAATTCTTAAATCATGCGTAAATTCCCTAACCGCTCCGGCACCCTATGGTACAAAAGAAATTTCAAATGCCACGTTGAACATCGGGGAGGTATATTATATTGAAGTGGATAATTATAGTTCAGGTGGGTACGTTGGCTCATTTAATCTCTGTGTTTATAATGTGCCCGATTATGATTATTACCAGGGAGCAAAGGATATTGATGTAGAAGGTTTGCGAAACAATTGTTCCTCCGGTTTCCCATATACCACCGCAGGAGCCAGTGCTGATCAGTCGTCTCTAACCGGAAGGTGTTGGGCAAATGGGCCAACATACAATCGCTGGTTTAAATTTGTTGCCGTTACCTCTTATATTAAGGTTCAGTTGATTACTTCAGGGGGTGCAAATTTACAATACGGAATGCTCGCCCTTTGGCATTCATCTTTTGGTTCACCACCCTTGAATTGCTATAATTACACTCCGCAATATGGAACCAAAGAAATTTCGAACGTTAATCTAACAATAGGTCAAACCTATTATATTGAGGTTGATAATTATGCCAGCGGTGGATATGTTGGCACATTTAATCTTTGCATCAGCGATCAAGCGGATTATGACTATTGGCAGGGAGCAACGGATGTTACCCCCCTGATGAACACCTGCACCGATAATGCTTTTTACACTACCGTGGGAGGAACAGCAGATAAAACCAAGCCGGCCTGCTGGACCAACGGCCCTATGAACAACCGCTGGTTCAGATTTACTGCAACCACCTCTTATATCAGAGCTAAAGTAACCTCCGATGCGGGGGGAGTAACTGGAACCCTGCAGTATGCCCAATTAGCTCTATGGAGTTATTCTGCAACCCCGACTCCCGATGTAACTCCAATTGCCGCTTCGTGCACAAATTATGGTCCTCAATATGGAACCATCGAAGTAAGTTCAAATTCACTTACTGTGGGCAATGTGTATTATCTGGAAGTGGATAATTATGCCAATGCCGGCTATAACGGATCTTTCAAGCTTTGTGTTAATAATGGTGATTATGACTATATGGAATATGCAACCCAACTTACCGATCTTGTTAACTGGTGCTCGGCCACCAATGCATATGAAACAATAAAATCCACCGCTGACCAAAGCAAGGGAGGTTGTTGGACCACGGGCCCGAATTTTAACCGTTGGTTTGTTTTTAAAGCCATTGGAACTACCGCAACAGTTGATGTGAAAATGGCGGGTGGTGCGGGTTCCATGGGCTATCCCTTTCTGGCAATTTGGAATGGAGGCAACGGAGCCACCCCGGTTTTGGGCGGGCAGGTTGGCTGTGCTACCTATACCGGCCAGTATACAACAATTACTGCTTCAAGTGCGGTAACAGTGGGCAACTGGTATTATATTTCGGTGGATAATTATGTTGGGTACCAGGGCAATTTTCAATTATGTGTAAATAATTTTGTTGGGATAACTTACTATTCTGCATCAAACGGAAACTGGAACAATAATGCAACCTGGTCAACAGTTACCTATGGAAGCGGAACCAATACCGGCACCTATCCACTGATTGGGGATGTTGCCCTCATACAGGGAAATACCGTCACGGTAAACAGTGCCAACGCCAAGTGCGCAGGGGTTACCATGACCTTTAATGGTACGGCTGCAACCGGATTGATAGTGGATGGTAATGCAGTGGGCGGATCATTAACAGTTAACGGAAAATTAACCATGAATAACAGCGGGCAAAACCAGAATGGAAATCTTACAGTACAAAATGCCGGAACGCTGGTAATAAACAACGATGCCATATTTACAAAAACCGGAGGAGGAAATACTTTTTTGGTAAATGTTACCGGGGCCGGATCTACAATGTCGGTGGGAAATGACATGTCGTGGGTGAGTGGTACTGCAGGAACCGTCAGTTGTGATTTAACAGTGGGGAGTTCTGGTTCATTAAGTGTTACCAGGGACCTTATTTTGACCTATACCGCTGGAGGAAGGGCAATAAATCACACCATTGACAATGGAACAATGGCCGTAGGAAGGGATATTTATTTTACAACATCCGCTTCATCCACCGAAATAATTACTCTGAATAATTCCGGTCTCCTGAGGGTGGGAAGGAATTTTATCCGCGGTACGGGAGCCAGCATTTTTGGCCAGCTGATTTGCAATTCAGGGTCTACGCTTGAATTTTATACTTCCTCGAACGCACAAAAATTTCCTGCCACTTCCGGAACTGCCCCCGATGGTTTTACCCTGAACAATGTTATGGTTACCAATTCATTTTGTGCCGCCTGTTCGCCTCCTGCTTCCCTGGTAACCCTCGAAGGGCCCGCAAGCATGAACGGAACACTCACCCTGAATTCGGGCATTGTTAAAACTACCAGCACAAATATTCTCACATTAAATAATGGGGCAACAGTTGCATCGGTGGGTAGCGCAACTTCGACAACCTATGTGGAAGGGCCCATGAATTGTGTGGTTGCCGCAACAAGCGCAACATTAAATTTTCCAATTTCAAAATCATATTTGCCCAGGCCATTGGTTCTAAATGTAAACCATTCAGATGCGGCTTCGGTCACTTATACCGCTGAAGTAATTAAAAGTTCTGCCACCGCTCTTTCCTATACTCTCGCAGGCGGAACTAACCGGGTTTCTAATATCAGGTATTGGAAAATTGACAGGGCTGGCGCTTCCAACCTCACCAATGCAACTGTAAAAATGTTTTATGGGGTGGATGATGATATTACGGATGCCGACCTTTCAAAGCTTACCCTGGTGAAGGATAATGGTTCAGGAGCATGGTCAGATGTGGGCGGAGGTGCTTCCTCACTGCCCCCTGGCTATATTGGTTTTACAAACCCATTTACTTCTTTCAGTAAATTTTCTCTTGCAAATAAAACTGGTGGTGGAAACGGCCTTCCGATAGAATTAATGGATTTTAAAGCAGTGTTGGTAGAAAATGTGGTAACCATAACCTGGGCAACTGCCTCTGAAATTAACAATGATTATTTTACGGTTGAAAAATCTTCGGATGGTTTGGCTTTCGAAACCTTGGATACCATTGATGGAACAGGGAACAGTTCTCAATTGGTAAAATATAAATATACTGATGCAAAACCCAATTCAGGAGTTTCTTATTACCGGCTCAAGCAAACAGATTTTAATGGTGAATTTACCTACTCTAATACCGTTTCAATTAATTTTGAAGGCCTCGAAATAATTGCTTTTTATCCCAATCCCGCTGAATTTTATATTAAATTTCTGGTTAATGCTTCTGAAGACATGAATGTAATTGTAAAAGTAACCGACATTACGGGGAGGCAGGTTCAGGGATTTGAAAAAAAGGTGTTAAAGGGAATAACATCTCTGGATATTGATATAAGCAACATTGGTCAGGCCGTTTACTTTTTAAAAGTTTTTTCGGATAACGGAAAATATTTTTCTCAAAAGCAATTTATCAGGTAAATAAATTATTTAGCAAATGAAGCATTAGTAAATCTGCAACTGTTAAACCAATAAGCTTTTAAACTTTTACACTAGTAAACTCCCCATCTTGCCTGTTAATATCACTTATAACTGAAGTTACGCAAAAACATTAATTTCCAAAAAACAAATATCAAAATACAAATAATATTCAATATCAAAATTTCAATTATCAAACCGTCTGCTAAATTGATTTTTCGGGTATTGTCTAAAAAATCTTCTTTAGCGGTTTAGAATTTTCTTTATTGGTCATTGGAATTTTTTTGCAATTTGATTATTGTTATTTGTTATTTGAAATAGGGATGTGCATAATTTACCGCCCCCCAAAAATGATGCTTCCCACCCTGATCATATTACTTCCTTCCTCTATGGCAAAAGTATAATCGCTGCTCATCCCCATTGAAAGAATTGTAAAATTGAAGTTTTGACGGTGTTGAATAAAAAATTTGTGCAGTGAATTAAATTCTTTCCGGACTATATTTTCTCCCTCTTCCATTTTCCATTTTCCATCTTCCATATTTGAAGCCATTCCCATCAATCCGCTTATCCTAACATTTTTCAAATTTTTTAATTCCTGTGAATTAAGAAGTAACTCTGCTCCCTCAAAACTAAAACCAAATTTAGTGTCTTCTCGTGCAATATAAATTTGAAGCAAACAATCTATAATTCTATTGTTTTGAAAGGCCC
>JAHEZO010000025.1 GCA_023250995.1 Flavobacteriales bacterium
TGCCTTTGCCGACCAGGTATTTAATCCCGGATTATAAGCCCACATATCTTTTGTAAAGGGCGCATACCCGCAAGCTACATACCCCTCATCTAATAAGGTAAAAGCTGCGGTACTGTATCTCTTGCTTCCCGGAAAATCTAAAACCTGTAGCCAGGCATCACCAACGGGATCATAACGCCAGCAATCCTTAAGTCCTGTTGATCCTGAATTATCCCAACCGCAAACAACATATGCAAAATTGTCGATTACAAAAGAACGGGCCCCATAACGTGCAATACCAGGAAAATTATTTTTTTGAACCCAACTATTAGAATTGATATTGTATTTCCAAACTTCATTGGATAAAACCTTTGGCACAATGGAAATAGCCCCGCTTACAAAATAAATATTTGAATCAAGGCAAAAACTTGCCGGACTATATACCGAATGGGGCAAGGAAGCCATTTCCTTCCATTCATAGGTTTGAGCAATAAGGGTTGGACAAAACCCAAATCCGAATGAACTAAAAATGGAGGAGAAAAGAATTAAGAAACTTTTCGGAACTCTAAAGTTCATTTTTATATATTTTTTTGTGAAAATAAAAAAAACAAGACACAAGTGAATTTTGGATTTGATTTCTGAACGCCAATTAATAGTCTTTATCTTTTCTATAAAAATTTAAATTTAAAATTCATTACCATCTGCCGCAAAAATTAATTAAATATCTTTGCCACCCTGATAAAAAAAATAAAACCATGAAAGAGTCATTGCTTGAAAATTTAAGGTGCCCGCTAACCATGGGTAAGTTCACATTGGAGGTTTATGAAAAAGAGCAAAGGAAATATGGTGAAACGGAAATTTCAGAAATTAAATCCGGGTTGCTCACTTCACCTTGTGGGTATGTATTTCCAATTGTAAAAGGAGTTCCCCGGATTCAGATGGAATCATTTATTGAACATCAGGAATTTATAAGGTTATACAAAAAGGATTACGATTTAATCAAGGAGAAAATTTATAAGGATTGGGGTTATGTTTTGGCGCAAGCAATTAAAAGAAATAAAAAAACAAAGCAAAGCTTTGGAGCCGAATGGGGACTTTTCAGGCATGGCAAAGATACCACCTGGGATTTCACCAAAGAGTCAAGAAAAAAGCGGGTATTAATGGAATTGCAAACCACCCCCGAAGAATTGAAAGGTAAAAAATTATTTGATGTTGGCTGTGGAAATGGGGTTTTAACCTCCGGAGTTTCTGAATTCGGTATTGAAACCTTTGGCCTGGATGTTTCCAACAGCATTGAAAATGCTTACCTTTATAATGAAAACCCCAATGTTCATTTTATTCAGGGTGATTTACAATTGCCTCCCTTTGCAGCAGAAACTTTTGATATTGTTTATTCAACCGGTGTGCTAATTGTTACCAATAATACCGAGCTCTCCTTTTCATGTCTTAGCGGTTTAACAAAAAAAGGTGGAATTTATTATGTTTGGCTTTATAAACCGGAAAAAGATTTTAAACATAATGCCTTAAATGTTGCCAGGGCATTTACCAATAAATTTCCCATTAAAGTTCAGTATTGGATGTTTCTTATTTTACTTGTTCCTCAGGGATTATTAAAAATGCGTTTGAGAGGAATAAAAAGAAACTGGCGTGAACAACTGATAACTTATTTGGATGTTCTTTCCTGCGAATTCCGCTCAGAGCATACCCCGGAAGAAACAGAAGTTTGGTATACTAAAAGAGATTATATGAAGCCGGTTGTTACCATTGTGGAATACCTTGGTTTTGGCATTTATGGAAAAAGAAAATAGAATCAGTAGTTATCAGTTTCGAATTCTAGTTTTCTTACTGAAATGGATTTTAATTTCTCGGCCTTTCTTCTTTTTTCCAATTCCATTTCTACAAATTGATCTTTCTTAACAATACCTGCCTTTCCTTTTGTGATTAGAATAAATAGGTTACCCAGCCAAACAGCCATTGGTTGGGGTATCAATAGTCCGATAACGATCAAATACAGAATTACTTTTTCGAAAAAGGAGAAATGTTTTGCATTCTTCAGAACATGTTTTTTCGTTTTATCTCTCAAATCTTCCCCATCAATAAATACCCCGAATTGAAGGATATTGAACAATGCAAATTGAAAAACATTCTCTTTTAAATAATCATAGGCGGGTTGCAAATTTACTTTCCCCAAAATTTTATCCATTGATTTTAATGCCATAAATAATTCCAGGTAACCCGCTCTCCACAAATAAAATGAATTATAAATAGTTACATCCTGGTGAACCGAATGTGAAATGATGTTTAAATCCTTAATAAAAATCTTATCTTTATTGTGCTCTGATAATCCCAAAATAATAAATTGTGTTTGCGACCAGCACTGATTAAAAAAGCCTGCACCATATTTTTCAAGGCCTTCTTTTACGTAAGAGGATCTTATAATAAAAACTCCGGCATTACCCATGTTCCAGTAATATTTTCGCAGTAATTCTGCCAGAGTTAATTCCTGTTCCAAAATAACTTCTGAATTTTTTCTCTTAAATTTATTCGAATCAACGACTAAACCTGTCCCGGGATTGCTTTTCAAAAATTCTATCACCCTGGTTAAACTGCCCTCATTTATTCGGTCGTCATCTCCCAATACCATTAAGAATTCGGATGAGGCAAGCTCCATTGATTTCATCACATTGGGGTTTCCTCCAATGTTGAATGGGTTTCGGTTATAAGTTAAATAAGGATATTTTGTAATATAATTTTCAACAATCTGGTGGGTGTTATCCTCCGAGCCGTTGTTTGAAATTAAAAGCTCTACTTCATTTCCAAGTTTATACTTTTCAACTTGCCCAATGAGTTGTTCCAAAAGTCCGGCAAGAAGTTTTTCCCTGTTCCAGGTGGGAATTGAGATGGTAAGAACTTTGGGCTGCATCAGACTATTCAATAACAATAAATGAAGGGGTAGGGCAAAGAGGCGATCGCTGAATTCTATATTTATCCAAACCGAAAACTTCTTTCAACGCAAGGGTTTCTCCCGGGTAATAAGGCCAGTTTAGCTCGTCAAACCCAAGAACGGTTCCCTTTGTAATATGGTTCTTTATCAGCGACAAACATTTTTTTGTTGGAGCATAAATATCAAAATCGAAATAGGCAAAAGCAATAATAGTCTCAGGATGCTCTTTTAAATATTTTTCCAGGGTAACCGTTGCATCTCCTTTAATAATTTCATATTTTTTTATGTGGCTGATCGGACTTTCCCTTTCGTGATGGGATAATACCATCTCGAGATGTTCGGTATAGTTATCCGTAACAGAGTATGAACCCTTTTTAATAATTTTGGCTTTGCCATCCTTTTCGTGCAGGGATTGGAATCCTTCAAAAGTATCAAAGCCAATTATTTTCCTGTTGTAATTATACGGTTCATACATTCCTCTGAAGGATTGAAACAGTGCCAGGTTTTGACCCCACCGGCAACCAAATTCCATTACCACCCCGGTAGTGTTGACGATTTTTTTATAAAGGTCATGCATAAATATTATGCGGGATAAATTCTGCCTGTTAATATATAAACCCAGATTCAATTGAATTTCTGAATCGGGAATGGGAGAATTATTAAAAAGATTAAAGAAATTTTCACCTCTTGATTTTTCATCTTCTGAAATGTTTCTCTTTATCTCAATGTTTTTCTTCTTCATAAAATTATTTTAAAAATTATTTCTTTCCAATATAATCTTTTCGTTCCCGAAACTTTAAAAAATCAATGGTTTTTCTCAGCCCCTCTTCAATACCTGTGGTGGGCTTCCAACCCAGGAATCCGCTGAGCTTACTTATATCCGCCTCCATCAGCATTACCTGATCAGGCCTGTACGGAACAGCACCAAAGTTAATTTTAGAATTTGATTTTGTCAGGTCTTTTATAATTGTAATTATTTGCCTTACACCAATTGCCTTTCCTGAACCGAGATTTGCAATTCCCACACCTTTGGCGTTCATTAGTTTTAAAAACATTTCAGCAATGTCTTCCACATAAAGGTAATCCCACTTTTGCTCTCCTTTTGTAACATCGATTTCTTTATGCAACATCATTTTCTTAATTAGGTACTGTATCAACCATTCGTGATTATCATCCGGACCATAAACTGAAAATAACCTAAGCCACGAATGCTCTATATTAAACTCTCGGCAAAGTTCAGAAGAAATTTTGGAGCACTCCAATTTTGCTTTTCCATAAAGAGTTGTGGGTTTGCATTCCTCTTTTTCAGAAATGGTTCTGTTGAGATTTCCATACTCTGCCTGTGATCCGATGCCAATCCAATGCTTTGCCTTTAAATTGCCTGCTGTTTTTACCGAGGCCGAAATCAAGGGCAAATTAAATGAAATCTGGCGGGGGTCATTTCTTTCTGAACCAAATACACCCTCCCACGAAAATTCAAAAAAAACCGGAGCATTTAATTTAAAACCGTGGTGCTGAATTTCTTCTATAAATTTTTTATACCGGGCAACTTTTACGAGAGGATGGGATTGTTCAAATTCAATTTTGGAAGTTTCTCTGGCAAGAATTAAAACGGGAAGATTTTTTGAAACCAGTTTTTTAACAAAATGTTTTCCTAAAAAACTTGAGGCTCCGTGAACGATAATATCAGCCATGGCTTGGTTCAAGTATTTCTAAAATTGAAATAAACTGTCCTGGTTTGTAATTAAATCTTTTCCCGAGCTCCTCAACTATTTCCTTATAATAACCAAAGCTGAAAACAAGGATTATATCTGCCCTGTCTTTCTCAAGCTCCTCCAGGCCGAATACCTGCAAATGTGATTTGGGTGCAAAAATGTTTTTTGCCTTTGGGTTTTTATCCACAATATATTTGAAAGCCGAAAAATCATTTAAGGCCGCAATGGTCATAATCCCTCTGCCCCCTGCTCCATAGGCCACAATACTTAGTTTCGAATTTTCCTGCAGCCAGGTTTGGATTCTTTGAATGGCTTGGTTTACATTAAAATTTAGAAGGTTCAATTGGTCCAGTTCATGGTTGATATCCACCTTGTATTTTTTTTGAAAATCAATTTTCCGGGCGGTAACAAGCAAAGAATTAGCCCTTTTTTCCTTTTGAGAAAGTAAATGGTAGGTTTCCACTTTAAACTTACTTTTTCCTAATAGGGAAGACATTGTTTTTTCATTCAAATAAGTATAATGTTCATGTTCAAAGAGGCAATATTCATTTCTTTTTTTAATTAAATCCAAATCATGAACTTCGTGAATCATTATGCCTCCCGGAGAAAGAATCTCATGAATTTTATTTAAAACACTTACGGGTTGAGGAATATGGTCAAAAGTATAACTGCTCATAATTAAATCTGCCTGCTTAAAATTATCGGGCAGTTTTTCATAAATATTTTCATCGAAAAAATCATGCAGGGTTGGAATTCCCATTGATACTGCATGTTCAACCAATTTTTTGGATGGCTCCACTCCTAAAACCTCAAAACCAAGTTTTTTAAATTCCAAAAGTTGCTCTCCCGTTCCGCTTCCAATTTCAATTACCCTGGGACTACGAATTTTTTTAAAAAATTTGTTTTTAACTTTTAATGCCAGACTCTTCATAAACTGAATTGCGAAACCTGAGGATTGAACACTATAGGTGTAATCATTGTAATAAACATCCATATCGGTATCATTCAGATTTTGAGAGCAGCCGCAAGTGGAACAAATTCCGATTTCAATGTCGCCAAGGAACTCTTTTCCAATTTTTTCATTTGAAATAAACTCATCGGTGAGGGGCATACTTTTCAAAGAAATTATTCTTTGTAATTTTAAAGAATTACAAATTCTGCACCGCGTAATTTTTGATTGATTTGATTTCACCAAATAAGCGTTATAATTGTTTCTCAGAAAAATATTCTTAACTCATAAAAGTTCAAAAATTATTCCCCTTTAAATATTCATTAATTTCTTCTGTACAAATAGCCACAAAATCAGGATTTCTTTTTAAACTTTTTTTATACCAGTAAATTGTTTTTTCAATTGCTGTGTGAGAATTCCACTTTGGTTTCCACCCAAGAAGCATCCGGGCTTTTTGGTTATTGAGTTTTAACAAACCTGCCTCGTGCAGCGGATTTTTTTGGTCAATAATTTTATAATCTCCTTTTCCCCAGTAAGAAATTGCTTTTTTACAAAAAGTTTCAACCGGAATAACATCTTCAGGGGCTGGCCCAAAATTAAATGAGGTGGAAAAATTTTGCGGATTTTCAAATAACCTTATACCTAAAACTAAATAGCCCCAAAGCGGTTCAAGTACATGTTGCCAGGGCCTAATTGCTTTTGGATTTCTTATCTCAATTGTTTTTGATTTTGATAATGCCCTGAAAATATCGGGAAATATCCTGTCTTTTGCATAATCCCCGCCACCAATTACATTTCCGGCTCTGGCACTTGCAATCCCTTTTTTATGCAGCTCAAATTTTTCGGGATTAAAAAAGGACGAACGGTATGATTCAATTACAATTTCTGCAGCCGCCTTGCTCGCACTGTAGGGGTCATACCCCCCCAACTTATCTGATTCTTTATAGGCATAATCTATTTCCAGGTTTTCATACACTTTATCTGTAGTGATGATGACCATTACACATTTTTTTTTCAAAAATTTTAGGGATTCGAGCAAATGGGCTGTTCCTAAAATATTTGTTTCAAATGTTTCCAGGGGGGTTTGATACGATTCACGAACAAGGGGCTGGGCTGCCAGATGAAAAATAAAATCGGGTTGAAATTTTATTATTTCTGCTTTAAGTTTTTCGTAATTGCGGATGTCGGAATAAACCGACTCAATTTTTGATTGAATTTTAAGCTGGTTGTAAAGTGATTTCTTTTTTGGCGGAAGAGAATACCCTTTCACTTTTGCACCGAGCACCATTAACCAAAGTGAAAGCCATGACCCTTTAAAACCTGTATGTCCGGTTATAAAAACCTTTTTGTTTCTGAAATCTTTCAGAATGGTTGGAGAAGAAAATGGTTGTTTTGAATTTTTCACACAAAGATTAAAGATGGTTTACAATTTTTTAAGTTTTCTGAATAGAATTTCCAGATAATTTCAAGGGTGATGATTTTGCAGGAGGCAATTCACCACACTTTCCATTCGGCCTTATTTTCTATCCATTTTTTATTCAGGAATTCAAAATCACGGTAAGTATCCATGCACTGCCAGAAACCGGAATGTTTATATACCATCAACTGCCCTTCAGAGGCAAGTTTTTCCATCGGATCCCGCTCTAAAATACAATTTTCGGCTGAGGAAAGGTACTTGAAGAATTTTTTATTGAATACAAAAAAGCCCCCGCTGATTAATCCTCCTGAGTGAAGTTGCGGTTTTTCATTAAAATTAACCACCGTGTTGTTCTCAATGCTTAATTCTCCAAATCTTGATGGCGGATGAACACCGGTTACGGTTCCAATTTTACCATGGCTGCGGTGGAATTCCAAAAGCGAATTAATATTAACATTGCTCAACCCATCTCCGTAAGTCAATAAAAATACATCCTCATCAATGTATTGTTCAATCCTTTTCACCCTCGACCCCGTCATGGCGTTTGCTCCTGTTTCAGCGAGGGTAATTTCCCATGATTTTTCAGTGGGTTGGTTGTGAATATTAATTTTCCTATCTTCCAGATGTATGGTAAAATCGCTGTTTCGCATTTCATAATTGAAAAAATAATCCTTTATCATGCTCCCTTTATACCCTAAGCACAAAACAAATTTCGATATGCCGAAATGACTGTAAATTTTCATGATATGCCAAATCATGGGCATTTCACCTATCTCCACCATTGGCTTTGGTTTGTATTCTGTTTCTTCTTTAAGGCGTGTGCCCATTCCCCCACAAAGGATTACAGCTTTCATATTGTAACGGATGCTTGTTTATAAATATATTTGCAATGCGGACAAAAGTAGAAATTTTAAGGTTTAATGGGCATTATTCAAAAACAGGGAATTCAAAATACAATTATCAGTTATATTGGTATTTTAATCGGTTTTCTCAACCTGATTTTAATACAGCCATTTTTCCTTACTCCCGAGGAAATCGGTTTAACAAGAGTCCTTTTTTCTTTTTCTTCGCTGGTGGCCGTTTTTCTTCCTCTGGGCATCGGAAGCATAATTTTTCGATATTTTCCAAAATTCAGGAATGAAACAAAGGGGCACCATGGCTTTTTAGGTTTTATGCTGCTTTTCCCGGCTGCCGGTCTTTTAGTGGTAACGGTAATTTTATTTTCACTGAAAGGTTTTTTTATTTCAAAATACATAGCACAATCAGCTCTATTCACTGAGTATTATGATTATGTTCTTCCACTTTCTTTTCTATTGGGCCTGATAAATATTTTAACCATTTATGCCTCCTCTCTTTTTAAAACCTCTTTCCCTGCTTTATTGAATGATGTAGTAGGCCGGTTGCTTACCATCCTTGTAATTTCGGCCTACTTTCTCCATTGGATAAATATCAATCAGTTTGTTTTCTTTTTTGTTTTTGTTTATGCCATCCAGCTTGGATGTTTAATCATTTATGTTTTTTCTATTGAAAGGCCGGTGTTTAGAATTGATTTTGTTATGGTAAATAAACTTAACATTAAAGAGATGCTTCAATATGGCTTTTTACTTGCTTTTGCCTCTATTGCCGGGTTAGGATTAAGGTACCTTGATGCAATAATGATTGGAAAGTACATGGCCCTCTCCTTTGTTGGTATTTATACCATTGCTTCTTTCATCCCGGCTGTCCTCGAGGCCCCTCTTAATTCGATTGATAAAATTGCCTTTTCAAAAATTGCCAATGCCCTGGAAACAAACAACAGGAAAGAAATTGAGGAGATTTATTTTAAATCGAGCAAATATTTATTTTTACTTGGCGGATTGATGTTTTTGGGAATAAATATTAATATTGATTCCCTGCTTGGCTTTTTACCCGAAGTTTACCACCATGGGGGAACGGTGGTTCTTATTATCAGCATAGGAACTCTTTTTAACCTGGCTTCGGGAACAAACAATTCTTTAATATACACTTCAGAACATTACCGGGTGGGTGCCTTCCTTTTAATTTTTCTCGTGGTTATTGCATTTATAAATAATATGATTTTTATTCCGTTATATGGCATTGAAGGAGCTGCTTTAGCTACCGCCATTTCTACCATTCTTAACAGTTTAATCCGGTTTGTTTTTATCTGGAAAAAATTTAATCTGCAACCCTACGATTCCAAAACCGCCATGATTGCTTTGCTTATTGTAATATGTTCTGCTGTTAATTATTTAATAACGAAATTTGAAAATCCGGTTTTTGATATTGTTCTCCGCTCCTCATTTATTTCTTTGATTTATTGTACGGGTGTTTATTTTTTAAATATTGTTCCCGAGTTTCACCGGTATATTCCTTTAATAAACCGAAATTCAAAAAAGGAATGAAACAGGGGAATAAATTCACATTAAAGGAACAAACATCATTTTTCCGGAATGTACAGAAGCCCAATTTGGGCGTCTCTATCATGCCTGAATTTTCGAATAATTAAAATTCACATTAATGGGACAAATATCATTATTTTCGGTATGTACAGACGCCCAAATTGGGCGTCTCTATCATGCCTGAATTTTCGAATAATTAAAATTCACATTAATGGAACAAACATCATTTTTCCGGAATGTACAGACGCCCAAATTGGGCGTCTCTATCATGCCAATAAAATTAAATTTAATTCGACCATATTTTTCCATGGGATTTAAAACCCATAAAATAATCCATTATTAAAATTATCCCTCATGTGCGGCATCTCCGGCTTTATCGACTTTAATCAAAAATCTTCCAAAGATATTTTGGTGCATATGGCAGATGCCCTAACACACCGGGGTCCCGATGATAGCGGGTATGAATTTTTTGAAGAAAACAATGCACAGGTTGGCTTTGGTTTCCGAAGGCTTTCCATTATTGATTTATCAGCCCATGGCCACCAACCTATGTTCAGCGAAGATAAAAACCTGGCAATAATTTTTAACGGTGAAATTTACAACTTTCGCGAAATCAGGTCGGAGCTCGAATCCGAAGGATATAGGTTTGTTTCCAATTCCGACACCGAGGTGATTTTGCAATCTTACCAAAAATGGGGAACCGCCTGTGTAAAAAAATTTATTGGAATGTTCGCCATTGCCATCTATGATAAAATTAACCGAAAAATTATTTTAATCAGAGACCGGCCCGGTGTAAAACCACTTATGTATTATTGGAAAAATGGCTTGTTCCTGTTTTCATCTGAATTAAAATCTTTTCACCGGCACCCCGATTTTAAAAAGGAATTAAATTTTGATGCCCTTTCGCTTTACTTGTCCCATGGCTATGTTTCTGCACCATATACCATTTTTAGCCACACCCATAAATTAGTTCCCGGCCATATTCTTATCCTCGATTTAAAAACTCAAAATATTATTACCGAAAAATACTGGGATGTGAATGATTATTATAACAAACCAAGGGTCAAAATTTCTTATAACGAAGCGTTGGAAGAAACGGAAAAAATTCTTTCTTCAGCTTTTCAATACCGCATGATTGCCGATGTCCCCGTTGGGGTTTTCCTGAGTGGTGGATACGATAGCTCAGCCGTTACCGCCCTTCTTCAAAAAAACAGCACCCGGAAAATAAAAACTTTCACCATTGGTTTTCATGAACAGAAATTTAATGAAGCCGAATATGCAAAAGATGTGGCAAAACATCTGGGAACCGATCATCATGAATATTACTGTACTTATAAGGAGGCCCTCGATATTATCCCTTTGCTCCCCGAAATTTACGATGAACCTTTTGGCGATTCCTCAGCCGTGCCAACTACCCTGGTAAGTAAAATTGCTAGAGAAAGTGTGAAAGTGGCACTCTCTGCCGATGGGGGAGACGAAATATTTGCCGGTTATCCAAAATATATCAAAGGAATTAAATATTATTCATTACTCGAAAAAATTCCCATTCCCCTTACACGAATGGCCGGGGAATTAATGCGGATCTTTAAACCGAAAGAAAGAACCGATTATTCCCTCCCCGACCGGTATCAGAAACTAATGCTTGTTTTGCAAAATCGGGAACCTCTTTATGCATTTAATATTGCCACTGAAGTTTTTAGTTTTTCCGAAAACCGAAAACTTTTAAATAATCCCGGAAATTATCTTCTCACACCTTTTGATGAAAATAGTTTATTGAACCTAAACAATGACACCTTAAGCCGTTTCCAGGCAACCGAATTTAAAACCTATATGGTGGATGATATTCTTCAAAAGGTTGACCGGGCTTCCATGTCGGTTTCATTGGAAGGAAGGGAGCCATTTTTAGATCAGCGCATCATCGAATGGGTTGCAACCCTTCCCTCTGAATTTAAGCTTAAAAATGGAGTTGGAAAAATAATCCTCAGGGATATTGTGCATAAATATGTTCCCGAAAAAATGATGAACCGCCCAAAAATGGGATTTATGATTCCTGTTGCCTTATGGTTTAAAAAAGAATTGAATGAATTGCTGCGTTTTTATTTAAATAAGGAAAAAATTAAAGAGCAGGGAATTTTCAGGCCCGAAGAAACAGAGAGAATCCTTAACTCATATCTTAACCAAAAAAAAATGGGGGATTTCAACCGGATCTGGTTTCTTTTAATGTTTCAGATGTGGTATGAAAGATGGTTTTGATTATTTTCGTACCGCAATTATCTATTAACAACCTTAAAATCAAAGTAAAAAATGAAAACAACTTTATTTTCGGCCCTTTTGTTCTTTACCCTTTCGGCATTTTCACAAGATGATAAAGCAAAGGCCAAAGAACTTTTTTTGCACAGAGATGATATTGCTCAGTTGGATGAATCAATAAAACTGATGGAAGGAATTGTTGCAAAAGAAAAGGATTATGGAATTATGGTTCTGCTCTCCAGAGCATACTATTTTCAGGCAGAATTTGAGGATGACAAAGAAAAAAAACTTGCCATATACGATAAGGGAACAAAGGCCGGAGAAAATGTATTAAATACGGTGGAGAATTTTGCCAAAGCAAAAAAGAAAAAGAAAGAGGAAGCCGAAGCAGTAAAAACAATTGGGAGAGAAAACCTGGATGCCCTTTACTGGACAGCCGCGAACCTTGCAAAGTGGGCAAAATTTGCATCTTTTACTCAAAAGCTTTCGGTAAAAGCACGCATCAGGTATTTATGGGATAGGGTAATGGAACTGGATCCTAATTATTTTTTTGGCGGGGTTTATCGTTTTTTTGGTGGATATTATGCCCTTGTACCAACAATTACCGGTGAAAACGACCCGGTAAAATCTAAGGAAATGTTTGATAAAGGAATTGCGGCAGCCCCCGATTATTACGAATCAAAAGTTCTTTTTGCCGAGGCCTATTGTACCCACCCCAAAGTAAAGGATAAAGCCTTGTTCGAAAAAATTTTAAATGAGGTAATAAATTCTGATGTAAATGTGAATAAAGAACTTGTGCCAGAAAATAAGATGGCAGTTGAAAAAGCCAAAAAATTGCTTGCACAGGAAAAGGAGTTGTTTGAAGATTAAAAAAAAATAATATGAAAAAAACACTTGTTATATCCGCCTTCATTATTTCTCAATTCTCAATTCTCAATTCCCAATTCGCCTTTTCCCAGGAATACAAAATAAAATTTGGAAGCGTAATTCCCAAAGATAGTCCATGGGAAGCGGGATTGAAGGAATACACTAAAGAAGCCGAAAACAAAGCTGGCGGAAGGGTGGTTTACAAAATGTACCTGGCCGGCATGCTGGGCGGAGAGGTTGAAATGGTAAAAAGTATTTCGATGGGAACGCTTGATGCTGGTGCTTTTACCACCGCTTCCATTGCCGAGGCACTTTCAATTCCCGAATTGCAGGTTTTTGAAATGCCTTACCTTTTTAACAGTGATGAAGAAGCAGATGCGGTAATGGATGCCATGTATGATAAAATGTCGGAAATACTCCTTAAAAAAAATGTGATTCTTGTTCAATGGGGTACCAATGGATGGAGAAGTTTTGGCACAAAATCAAAACCCATAACCAAACCCGCTGACCTTAAGGGCATGAAAATGCGCTCTCAGGAGTCGGAAGTTTACGAAAAGTTTTATAAGGCCCTTGGTGCTACTCCGGTTCCCATTGCAACTCCGGATGTGTTGGTTTCCCTAAAAACCGGCATGGTGGACGGGTTTGACCAAACCCCCATCTATTCAGTGGCTTCTGGTTGGATTACCGCAGCTAAACATTATACTGTATCAAAGCATATTTATCAACCGGGTGCTGTTTTGCTTTCAAAAAAAATGTTTGATAAATTACCGGAGGATTTACGAAAAGCAGTCCTCCCCAATGCCGAAGCGAAAAAGGCTCTTCAGAATTCTTCCCGTTCGCTGGTTAGAAAAGACGATGCCGAAGTGCTGGCCAATCTCGCCAAGAACACCGGGGCAAAGGTTACAATTCTTACCGAACAGCAGAGAGCAGAATTTAAAAAGGCTACCCAAGGTGTTTACGCAGCTTTGGAACCAAAAATCGGAAAGGATGTTATGCAAATGGTGTTGGCAGAGATAGCGAAATACAGAGCGGTAAAAAAGTAATTGATACTGTAAAAAATACTCTTAATTAGTTGTTCGAACTTTGTAATGTCTATAACAGATCACTACATAAAAGTTAACAAAACTGTTGAATCAGTCGAAAAATTTCTCGCTGTAATAATAATTTCAGCCATTGTTCTTATTGTATTTACAGGCACACTGGCCCGTTATATTTTTGAAGCTCCCCTGTACTGGGCCGATTCAATTGCCACTCTTTTGATGGTTTGGCTGGGGTTTATTGGTTTTCAGATTGCCACCTCTAAACTCCGGCACATTGAAATTGAGTTTTTAAAAGCAAAGGTTAAAGAGGCTACAAAATACAAAATGAATATTGCCACAAGCATTATTGCAAGTATTTTTCTTTTTCTCTTTTTTCTCCTCTCCTGGCAATATGTTTTGGCGAGTAAAGAAATGGGCGATACAGTAAAGGCATTTGAATTCCCAATGTGGCTGGTACTTATTATTCTTCCAATTAGCTTTTTTCTATCTGCCATCCGTTTTGCCTTTGCCGCCTTTTTATGGTTTGATGTATTAAAAGGGAAAAGGAAGGAAGGGGATATTGTGGTGAAACAACTTTTGTAATGGAAATGGAAGATGGAAAATGGAAGATGGAAAATGGAAAATGGAAGATGGAAGATGGAAGATGGAAAATGGAAAATGGAAGATGGAAGATGGAAAATGGAAGATGGAAAATGGAAAATGGAAAATGGAAAATGGAAAATGGAAAATGGAAAATGGGATTTCCACTATAGAAAAAGTACTTGTAAAATAGTATTGAAATATGGGTCCAGAAACAGAAAAGCTCCTTGATAGAACTTTTATATTTGGTGTTTGCATTTTAAAATTTCTAATGACTCTCCCTGATAATCATATAAAAAAAATTCCAATTAATCATTTAGCAAAATCCTCTACTTCAATAGGTTCAAATTATGAAGAGGCTCAGGGGGCTGAATCAAAAAGGGATTTTATTCATAAAATAGGAATCTGCTATAAAGAATCCCGCGAGTGTATTTATTGGCTCAGGGTTTTAAAAGAAATTAACTCAGAAAAACATTATATTAAAGAGTTTAATTCTTTTCTAAAAGAAGCCCTTGAATTAAAAAACATTTTCGGTGCAATTAAAAAATCGTCTCAGGCGAAATGATTAAGGAATCCATTTTACATTTTACATTTTACATTTTCCGTTTTTAATGGAACTAACCCTCGTCCTCCTTTTACTTCTCACCCTCATCCTCCTGGGCTCACAGCTTTTTTTGGTAATTGGTGCCATGTCGCTCACGCTGTTTTATTTTTATGTTGATATACCGATGTTTGATGTAATAAAAACAATGTTTGATTCGGTAAACAAGTCGGCACTTCTTTCAATTCCGCTTTATGTTTTTGCTGGGGCCGTAATGTCGAGAGGTGAAATCGCCAAAAGGTTAATCGATCTGGCACTTTCCACTTTTGGCTGGATGAAGGGAGGACTCGCAGTTGCAGCAGTTATTGCATGCATGTTTTTTGCCGCCATCTCAGGGTCTTCCCCGGTAACTCTTATTGCCATTGGCACAATAATGTATCCGGCCATGATAAAAAATGGGTACCCCGATAAAATTCCCCTTGGTGTTCTTACTGTTTCCGGCTCCCTTGGAATACTGATTCCTCCAAGCATTCCAATGATAATTTACTCTGTTGTAGTTTCTGGTCCTGGTATTTATGTTGATATTAATAAACTTTTTATTGCCGGTATTATTCCCGGAGTTGTTACCGGAATCTTTTTAATGGCTATGGCCATGTTTCAGGGAAAAAAATATAATCTGCCAACCCAGCCCTTTTCATTTAAATCATTTATTGTTTCCTTCCAAAAGGGAATTCCTGCCCTGCTCATGCCAATATTAATATTGGGTGGTATTTATTCGGGAATCTATACTGTTACAGAAGCCGCTGCCGTTGGGGCCATTTATGCCATCCTGCTCGAACTTTTTTATTTCAGGGAAATGAAGTTGAAAGATATTGTAGATACTCTTTATGAATCTGTAATAGTGCTTGGAATAATTTTTATGATTATTGCCATGGCAACTGTTTTTAACCGGTTTCTCACTCTGCAGGAAGTGCCCATGATGCTGCTCGACTGGATGCAAACTTTTGTTACCTCCAAAGGAGTTTTTCTATTTATGACCATTATTTTGCTTCTTATTGTTGGATTGTTTATGGATTCCATCTCCGCCATTCTTATCATTGCCCCGCTTCTTATGTACACCGCGGTTTCTTACGAAGTGGATTTAATCCACCTTGGCATCATATTCATCCTTGCACTTGAAATAGGGTACCTCACCCCACCGGTAGGAATAAATCTTTTTGTTTCGTGCGGTTTGTTTAACAAGCCATTTGTTCAGGTAATAAAGGCCTCTGTCCCCTATGCCCTTTGCTTACTTATTGCTCTCATTCTTGTAGCAGTTTTCCCGGAGATATCTTTGTTTCTAACCCGTTTTGTTGAGTAAAACACTCTCTAATAAAAATTTTATTATTTTTGTTATAATCAAATCATTTAAACACTTCAACACAAAATTTTATGTCGAGCGTTAATAAAGTAATTTTAATCGGTAACCTGGGAAAAGATCCCGAGGTGAGATATCTTGAAGGAGGGATTGCAAATGCAAAATTTCCAATTGCCACAAGTGAAACCTGGAAAGATAAAAGCACCGGTGAAAAGAAAGAAAGAACCGAATGGCATAACATCGTTCTTTGGAGGGGTTTGGCCGAAGTAGCTGAAAAATACCTCAAAAAAGGAGATAAGGTATACATTGAAGGTAGGCTTCAGACCCGTAACTATGAAAAAGATGGAATAAAGCGTTATTTCACCGAAATTTTAGGTGATAATATGACCATGCTCACGCCAAAATCTTCAGGAGATAATAAT
This sequence comes from Flavobacteriales bacterium, assembly GCA_023250995.1. Classification (GTDB taxonomy): domain Bacteria; phylum Bacteroidota; class Bacteroidia; order Flavobacteriales_H; family JAHEZO01; genus JAHEZO01. The sequence continues at coordinate 16,460 of JAHEZO010000025.1, forward strand.
TCCCGTTCTGAATCTCCTGCTTCACCGGCCGATATTCAGCTTCCGCAAAACAGTGCGAGTGATGATTTGCCTTTTTAAGGAGTATTTAGTTGTTTTGTGAGTACGATCCTTTTTTAAACAGTTGTCTCTTGGTGCTCTCTCAGATAATGATTATTATTAGTGCGTTCCCGTTTCAGGAAATTACTTCCGGGGTATTATTTGCCATATTACTTATGGGTTTTTTGCTTTTGTGCTCTGCTGCCATTTCAGCATCCGAAATTTCTTTTTTCTCTCTTTCTCCCAGGGATCTGCAAGAAATTGAAAATTCAGGAAACCGCAGCAAAAAAGCCATCCTTGAATTATTAAAAAATCCGAAATCTCTTCTTGCAACAATTTTAATCGCAAACACATTTGTAAATATTGGCATTGTAATCCTTTCTACATTTATTAGTTCCCGCCTTTTTGATTTCGCAAAAAACCCTGTATTGGGGTTTGTAATCCAGGTGGTGATTGTTACCCTCCTTATTTTGCTTATGGGTGAGGTGATGCCAAAAGTTTATGCAACCAAAAATTCCATAAAAATTGCAACTATACTTTCGCTGCCCATTCTAACCCTGAAAAAATTTTTGACACCATTCAGTGCAGTGCTGGTTTTCTCCTCCTCCATAATTGATAAAAGAATCAAAAAGGCACAGTTCATAGGAAGCATCCATGACCTCTCCCATGCCCTGGAGCTCACTTCCCCCGGGAAAAAATCAAATGACCAGGAACACAAAATATTAAGGGGAATTGTAAAATTCGGGAATACGGATGTAAAACAGATAATGAAATCGCGCACGGATGTAAATGCTTTTGAATACAATACAGATTTCAAAACCCTACTGGTAAATATTCTGGAGTCAGGTCATTCCCGAATTCCGGTTTTCAAAAATAATTTCGATAATATAGCCGGCATCCTTTATATTAAAGACCTTTTGCAACACTTTGACAAGGATGAAAATTTTAAATGGCAATCACTTCTCAGACCTCCTTTTTATGTTCCTGAAAGCAAAAAAATAGATGACCTGTTAAAGGAGTTTCAGGAGAAAAAAAATCACCTTGCCATTGTTGTGGATGAGTATGGGGGGGCGGCCGGAATAGTTACCCTTGAAGATGTAATGGAAGAAATTGTGGGCGATATAACGGATGAATTTGACGAAGAAGATTTAACCTACTCCAAACTGGATAAAAATAATTTTGTTTTTGAAGGGAAAATTCCGCTTATTGACCTTTACAGGGTTCTTGGCATTGAAGGTGCTGCGTTCGAGGCGGCAAAGGGAGATTCAGATACACTGGCGGGTTTCATAATTGAAAGAACCGGAAGAATTCCTAAAAAGGATGAAAAAGTGAAATTTGAAAATTTTCTTTTTACCATTGAATCATCCGACCGCAGGAAAATAATCCGCGTAAAGGTTACCATCCTTGAAATTTCGGAAATGGTAGAAAATGCTGAGGTTTCAGATTTCCTGATTTGAAAAAGATAATATCCCGGATGAATTTTAATATTCCACAAAGGGGTGGGATTTCAACAAACTTTTTTAATATGGACTTTAATTGCCGTTTAAAATTTTTTCTGGGTTTTAGCCTTTTTTACCTCATATTCCTTTCCTGTAATCAGGAAGATTTTTCCCCAAAACCCAAGGGATACTTCAGAATAGAACTTCCTGCCAGGTCATTCCAAAAATATTCAGGCAACTGCCCGTTCACTTTTGAATTTCACCGGGATGCGGTAATTGGAAACGATAATGAAAAAATCAGCGAACCCTGCTGGATGAATATTGACTACCCGTTTTTGAATGCTACAATACATTTAAGCTATAAAAAAATAGAAAAAAAAAGTCCCGGAATATCAACCTTTGAAAGTGATTCTTTAATGAACCGGGAGGAAAATCTTCTGAATGATTTTATTGAAGATTCAAGAACACTTGTTTACAAGCACTCGGTAAAAGCATCTAATATCATTGAAGACAGAATCATTGATGATTCATCCAAAGTTTACGGATTAATTTACACCCTGGAAGGAAATGCTGCTTCTTCCATGCAATTTTACCTAACAGATAGTGTAAACCATTTTGTGCGTGGGGCTCTTTATTTTAATACCGAAACAAATGCCGATTCACTTGCTCCTGTTATTCGTTACGTTCAGGAGGATATTTTACATTTTGTAAATACTTTTGAGTGGAAGTAGAAACGAAAATTATTACCTTTGTAAAAAGAAAATTTTATGCTTGCGATAAAAGGTATTTATGATGGCAAAACCATCCACCCTTTAGAAAAGATCAGGGAACATAGAAAATTCAAAGTTATTATAACTTTTATTGAGGAATTTGACGATGGGAAAGAAATCCGTACGTTTTCTTCAAAAAGTGATTCTTTTTCGTTTTGGGAAAATGAAAAGGAAGATATATATCAGGATTATCTGCCAACCACCCCAAAATGAAAACCGGCAATATTATCCTTATTCCCTTTCCATTTGCCGAATTTAATGCCAGAAAAGTCCGCCCTTGTGTTGTGGTTGCAGTGACCAGTGATAAATTCAAAGATTTGATTTTGTGTGCCATTAGTTCTGTTGTACCTCCCGAACTTAACAACACAGAAATATTGATTTTCCCGGGAAAACAAAATAATCTTAGGACCAAATCAATAATAAAGGTTGATCGAATAGTGACGCTAAAAGCCAATGATAAAATTGCCAATCTGGGTAAACTTTCAGAAAAAGAACTAGAGATTTTCAAAACTAAGTTTAAAATGCTTATAGATTCATAAAATATTCCGAAAACATGAAAAAACTTATCCTCAATATTAGCATGTTAATTCTTTCTGACATTTTGTTTTCCCAGCAGGAAAAATATTCCAGAGTAAAAATTTTTACTGATAACTCCGGACTGAAAAAGCTGGCCGGGGCGGGAGTACCCATTGACCACGGGAACTACAAAAAAGGATTTTTTTTCGAATCTGATTTTTCAGCATCGGAAATAAACAAAATTCAATCTCTGGGGTTAAATTATGAAACGTTAATTGAAGATGTTTCCCAATTTTATCAAGAGGCGAACCTTGCTGAAAATAAAAATTCAGATACAAAAACCATGGCAACAGGATGCGGTACCTCAGCGCCAAAAACGTACATCATTCCGTCAAATTTTTCGCTTGGCACCATGGGAGGCTATTTAAAATATTCCGAATTTCTGGCAAATATTGATTCGATGAGTGCAAAATTTCCGAACCTCATCACAGCAAAATTACCCATTGATACATTTCACAGCATAGAAGGGAAAAATATTTTCTGGCTTAAAATTTCAGACAATCCTTTGGTGGATGAAAATGAACCCGAAATTATGTACTCTGCCCTCCATCATGCACGTGAACCCGCCTCCTTATCGCAATTGATTTTTTATATGTGGTATCTTTTAGAAAATTACGGGACCGATCCTGAGGTAACCTACCTTGTAGATAATACCGAAATGTTTTTTGTTCCCATGGTAAATCCCGATGGGTATATTTACAACCAAACCACCAACCCCAATGGCGGAGGTATGTGGAGGAAAAACAGGCGGCCCCACGGAGGAAATAAATTTGGCGTTGACCTCAACCGGAACTATGGATTAAAATGGGGGTTTGACGATACCGGGTCTTCTCCCGATTCAACCACTGATACATACAGGGGTCACTACGGATTTTCAGAACCGGAAACGCAGGCCTTAAAATTTTTCTGCGAAATTCATAATTTCAAATTTGTTTTGAATTATCATACCTATGGAGACCTTTTCATCTACCCATGGAGTTATCAGGAAAATATCTACACCCCCGATTCCGCATACTTTGTAAATTATGCCATTCAGGCCACCAGGGACAACTTATTTAATATGGGAACGGCAAATCAAACCGTGGGCTATACCGCCAACGGAGATTCAGATGACTGGATGTATGGAGAACAAGCAACAAAAAATAAAATTTTTGCCGCCACTCCCGAAGCAGGCCCTGCCGATTTAGGATTCTGGCCGGCTTCCTCAAACATTATTTCTTTGTGCAGAAGTAATATGACTCAAAATTTAAACATGGCCCGTTTTGCCCTTAAATATGCGAGAGTTAAAGATGAGTCGCCTATTCTTGCCCAAAATCTTTCCGGGTATTTTTCTTTTAAAATTTTAAATCTTGGTCTTGATACCCCATCCACCTTTAACGTTTTCATAACTCCACTTAGTAATGAAATTACTAATATCGGATTGCCAAAAACTTTTTCATCCATGAATACCATGGAAGAAATGACCGATTCCATTTCTTATACTCTCGACTCATCCATTGCTCCCGGAACTGAATTTAAATTTATTGTTTCGGTAGATAACGGTTTGTACGTTTCTACTGATACTATATCAAAAATTTATGGTGTGCCTGTTATGGCTTTTAATGAAGCGGGCAATAATATTAATAACTGGAATCAGGGAAGCTGGGGAATAAGTAATTCTATTTTTCATAGCCCATCCTCCTCCATTACCGATTCTCCTTCCGGAAATTATAGCAACAACGATGTTTCCTCAACAGAATTAATTCAACCTGTTAACCTTTCAAATTCCATTGATGCTTTTTTAACTTTTTGGGCAAGATGGGAAATTGAACCCGGATATGATTATGCCCAGGTGATGGCTTCTGCGGATGGAGGCAACACCTGGACACCCCTTTGCGGAAAGTTTACAAAACCCGGGAATTCCAATCAGGATCAGGGAAATCCTCTCTATGACGGAATGCAGCAAAACTGGGTGCTTGAAGAAATTTCACTGAAAGATTTTACCGGAAAAAACATCCTCATTAAGTTTCAGATTACGAGCGATGGTTTTCTGAATTTTGATGGATTCTATTTTGACGATTTAAGAATTGAAAAAATTCAATCTCCTCCCGAAATGGGAATTGATTCACTCATTATTTTACCAACAAATCCTTCCGAAAACGATTCTGTAAAAATTGTTGCATTTTCAACTTTGCCCTCGGCAGGATGTTCGCAAAGCGATATCCTTACTTTAGTGCTGAATGATACGATAAAAATAAATTCCACTCATAGTTTAGGATTTCTTTCCGTAATTTGCAACTCGGTTGATACTGCCGAAATTGGTAAATTGCAATCAGGCAGCTATTCTCTGATTTATTCACTTTCCGATAGTGCCACCGGTACCTTTTTTGATACCGACACACTTGTTTTTACGGTTCAACCAAATGCCGGAATAAAACAGGGTAATGCAAATTATTATTTTTTAATTTCTTCTAATCCTGCTTGCGGAACATTAAATTTTAATTATTCAGTTCCGGGAAATGGAACAATGATCATTTATTCTTACCTGGGTGAGATGATATTCAAAAAAGAAATTTCTTCATTCAATAATCAATTATCCTTTGTAGTGCCAAATCTTGATTCAGGAATTTATTTTTACAATTTTATTTCTGATAGTTTTAGAACTGATGTTCAGCGGATGGCTCTGATAAAATAAATTTTTTCTTGATTATTTAATAGGTATCCTGGTCATACATCTCCTTAAAAACTTATTTTGAAGTTGCAATGAAATATTCCGGAATTACTTTTTTTTCAGCCCTGATAATTTTTTCCCTTTCTGCATCAGCACAGATTAAACGCCCCAAACATCAGCAACGCGATAAAAAAGCTTCCCTTTATCGCGAAAAAACAGGAGAGGTTTTTCCAGAAAACGATCTTCAGTATAAATTAACCGGATGGTACTGGGCTCCCGGGCTCACCTATACATTCTCCCTGCCACCAAAGCACACCAATTCATTTACCGATACTCTGGCAAATCCATTTGATGTTGCTTTTAATCCCACCGGAAAAATTGGATTGTATCTTGAAGGGGGAAGGTACCGGATTCTTCAGTATTCTTATCTTTTTAAATACCTCGATTATGGTTTGGCCTATAAGTGGCTTCGCGGTGCCGAAGTGTTTTCTTATTCTGCAGGCAATGGCACAGGTAAATTCAGCGATCATTTTTTGCTTGCTCATTTCAACTTAAATAATGTTGTTAATATTAGCAACATTAGTTTTTTGCAAAATACCATCGGCCTGAATGCCGATTATCCAATTTTGAAAAGCAGGGTTCCAGGTTTTGTGAAAGGTGAAACATATCCAACAGGCATTGTTGCCCAGATCCATTACAAACTGGGTTTGGGATTTAAGGTGAATGAAAAATTAATGATTATACCTTCTCTTGAAACACCGATTTTAAATTTGTTCCCTTTCAATTTTCCATCCTCAACTTTAAATTATCACCACAGCAAATTCAGGCCGGTAATTTTAAGTGTAAGGTTTTTGTTCCTCCGGCCCACACAGGTGGAATGTCCGCCTGTTTATACTCCCGATTTTCCGGATGGAATTATTCCGGGCGGGCAGGATGAGCCCGAGCCTGTTGAGGAAAAGTAAGTAATTGGAATGAAAAATATTTTTGATGATATCTGAAGCAGCCTCAAATAAAATTCGCACCATGCGGGTAATGCTTTTATTCAGCATTATTTTGATGGGTATTAAATTCGCTGCGTATTTTCTTACCAATTCCAATGCTGTTTTATCCGATGCTCTTGAATCAATAATAAATGTAACTGCGGGGGCCTTTGCATTATACAGCGTTTATTTTGCCTCAAAACCCCGCGATGCCGACCATCCATATGGCCATGGAAAAATTGAAAATATTTCAGCCGGATTTGAAGGAGCCCTTATTTTTTTTGCAGGAATTTCAATTATTGCCAAAGCCGTGTATGATTTGTATTACCCAAACAATATCCTTTACCTTGATTTTGGAATTATCATTTCTTCTTTTGCCGGGATTTGCAATTTTTTCATGGGTTATTTTCTCATTAAAAAAGGAAAAAAGTATGATTCTATGTTGATGATTGCCGATGGAAAACACCTTATTTCGGATACTATATCAAGCATTGGATTAATTGCCGGGTTGGCCCTAATGTTTTTTACCAAAATTTACTGGATTGATAACTTGTTGGCAATGCTTTTCGGAGGTGTAATTTTAAAAACAGGTTATCAACTTATAAAAGAAGCATTGACCGGCCTTTTAGATGAAGCAGACACCGAAAAGCTCAACCAGATAATTAAAATATTTAATAACAGCAGGAGTACAAAATGGATTGACATTCACAATTTAAGGGTGCTCAAACACGGTACCTTGCTTCATGTGGATTGCCACGTTACTCTTCCCTGGTTCCTTTCTCTCGAAGAGGCACATAAGGAGGTGAAAGAAATGGAAAAGATTATTATTAAAAATATGGGTGATGAAGTTGAATTTTTTATTCATGCCGACCCATGCAAACCAACCTCATGCCCCATTTGTAACGAGCCAAACTGTAACCAAAGGCAAAAACCATTTCTTAAAAAACTGGAATGGGATTTTAAAAATCTTTTGCCAAACCTCAGCCATGGATTGGACCCCTTGCCCTGAGGGAAAAAGTTGGTAGGTTTTTACTTGTTGCTTGTTGCTTGTTACTTGTTACTTGTTACTTGTTGCTTGTTGCTTGTTGCTTGATACTTGTTGCTTGTTGCTTGTTGCCTATTGCCTATTGCTTGTTGCTTGATACTTGTTGCTTG
>JAHEZO010000304.1 GCA_023250995.1 Flavobacteriales bacterium
AATTAAATCGGCAATATGCTTGGCATATTCAGGTCTTTTAAAACCATTGCAAATTATGAAATGGCTTTTTTTCAGGTGTCCGCTTTTATGCAGTTCTTTTAAAATAGGAATATCAAAGGCAGAAGATGTTTCAATATGAGCATCATTCTTTAGAATTTCTTCTATCACAAAAGAAAAATGAGAGCTTTTTGTACAATAACAATAAGTATATTTACCTTTGTAGTCGGTTTTAGCCATTGCCACATTGAAAAGACGCTTGGCTTTTTGTATCTGGGCGCCAATTTTCGGAATATAACTTATCTTCAATGGGGTTCCATATTGTTTGATTATATCCATTAGTGGAATTCCGTAAAATTGCAGCTCGTCATCAACCACATTAAAACCTTCCTGGGGAAAATCGAAGGTTTGTTTAATTAGTTCGTTATAACTGTTTTCCATTAGTTAAGTAATTTAGGTTGATAAAATTTATGCAAAGTAAGTAAGTTAGATGGACTAGAAGAATAAAATTCAATAAAAAAAAATCAACATCAGAATAATTTATGGTAGATATAAAAATATTAGAAAACCGATCGGAAATCGGGGCCGGTACAAGAGGGTCCGGTTTAGGGATTGATGCCATTAAAACGGCCGCTTTAAAAAGAGGAAGCAAATTTTTCAGGGGAGTTAAAAGAAAAAAAATAAAAACTGAAAACTCACTTCTTTACAGTGAAGTTGCAAATCCTTATGCCAAATACATTGACGGAATACTAAGGATTTATCAAAAAGTAAGTGCCGAATTAATCAATACCTTTAAAAAGGAGGATTGTTTTCCAATTATTCTTTCGGGAGATCATTCATCAGCCGGAGGAACCATTGCCGGAATAAAAATGGCTTTTCCCGAAAAGAGGCTCGGAGTGGTTTGGATTGATGCCCATGCCGATATCCATTCTCCTTACACCACCCCTTCGGGTAACGTTCATGGGATGCCGGTTTGTGCTTCTCTCGGGCTCGATAACCTGGATAAAAGGATAAATGCCGTTAAACCCGAAACCGAAAAGCTTTGGGATGATTTAAAGAAAATTGGGGGGATTTGCCCGAAAATTCTTCCCGAAGATTTAATATATATCGGAGTTCGGTCGGCCGAGGAACCCGAAGAATTTTTGATTGATAAATATAAAATAAAGGATATCTGGATGAAGGATGTTACCTCAAGGGGAACACAGTCGGTAGTGGAAGAAACCTTAAATACCCTTAAAAACTGCGACAATATTTATATTTCATTTGATGTTGACAGCATGGACCCGGCCTATTCCAGTGGCACCGGAACGGCAGTACCCTTTGGACTTTCGGTGGGCCAGGCGATTGATTTACTCAGGAGATTGCTGGAATCTGAAAAGGTTTGCTGCTTTGAAATTACTGAGGTAAATCCGACCCTCGACAGCCGGAACCTAACCGCTGAAAATGCATTTATCATTCTGGAAAGTGCAGCAGAAGTGATAAAAGGGAGAATTAATGCAAAGAAAGAAGGATTTACTGCAGTTTAGAATTTGAAATTTAATTATGATTAGAATAAAGCCCCTCCTTGCCGAAGAATCTGCAAAAGCCATTCAACTTCTATATGGAAAAGAATTTAATGCTGGAAAAGTTCAGATTCAGAAAACCCGTCCCGAATTTGAGGGAGATATTACTGTAGTTGTATTTCCATTTTTGCAAATATCAAAAAAATCACCCGATCAAACCGCAGTTGAAGTAGGCCAATGGTTAAAGAATAATTTTTTACCTGTGGCCGGCTTTAATGTAATTAAAGGATTTTTAAACTTAATAATTAAAGATGAATTCTGGATTCAGGCCCTTTCAGAAAATTACTCTCATCAAAACCCCGGTGTAAATTCGGGTGAAACAATTTTACTCGAATATTCATCGCCAAATACCAACAAACCCCTTCACCTGGGGCATATCCGCAACAACCTTTTGGGTTATTCGGTTGCCCGCCTTCTGGAAGCGAATGGAAAAAAAGTAATTAAAACGCAAATAATTAATGACCGTGGAATCCATATCTGCAAATCAATGCTTGCCTGGAAAACTTGGGGCAACGGAGAAACTCCTGAATCATCAGGACTAAAAGGCGATAAGCTGGTTGGAAAATATTATGTGGTTTACAATACCCGCTTTGAAATGGAAGCGGAAGGATTTTTTAAAAAACTGGTTGAAATAGGTGATATGCTTGGTGAAAGTGAATTTAAAAGTAATGAAAAAATTCAGATGGAGATTACTTTTTTCAGGGATATTGCAAAAGAAAAAAACAAAGAGGCGCTTCAAAAAAAGCTGGAAGAAGTTAAATCTTCCATCCTAATAATTATCAATGAAATTAATGGTGCAGCAAAACAAGCAGGCAGCCCGGGGTTGAAAATAATTTCAGCCCTCCAAGATTTTTCTCTTGATATTTCTAATTCGCTTGTTTCGCAATTAAAATCAATGCTGCTCAACTGGGAGGCAGGGCACCCTGAAACCATCGAACTTTGGAAAACCATGAATTCATGGGTTTATGCCGGTTTCGATTTTACCTATCAAATGATGGGGGTTGATTTCGATACGGTTTATTATGAGTCGAAAACATACCTTTTTGGAAAAAAAATTATTGATCAGGGAATTGCTGAGGGAATTTTTTTAAAAAAAGTGGATGGTTCTGTCTGGTGTGATTTAACAGAGGAAGGACTGGGAGAGAAAGTTCTGCTCCGTGCTGACGGGACTTCCGTTTACATTACCCAGGACATTGGCACAGCCATTTTGCGCCTGAATGATTTTAAGGATGTAAAAAAAATGATTTATACAGTGGGAAACGAGCAGGACTACCATTTCAAAGTTCTATTTGCAATCCTTAAGAAATTGTTTAACGGAAAAATATATAATGATTTTGGGAAAGGTTTCAACGATTCATCCTTTTACCACCTTTCTTACGGGATGGTTGATTTGCCCACCGGGAAAATGAAATCGAGGGAAGGAACGGTGGTGGATGCTGATGATCTGATGGAAGAGATGATTCTTACGGCAAAAAAAACAACTGAAGAACTGGGCAAAGCCGATGAAATACCATCTGAAAAAAGGGA